>DAOSSK010000062.1:0-1795 GCA_035377365.1 Bacilli bacterium | reverse complement strand
CCAATTTTAGTTCCTAGTGTTTCAATATTATTTAATAACTTATGAAAATTATCAAAAACTTCTTTTACATCATTATCATATAAAGCATAATCACTTCCCATAGAAGCAATATTGTTTTTAATTAAAGCAACATCTTCTAAGATACTAATATCTAAAGCTTCAATTTTAGGAATTAAGCCTTCTAAAGCAGTCTTAGTAGCAACAATCTTTTGATATTTTGGATCATAACTTTCCATTCTTGAAACATCTGTTCCTACTTGAACAATACATTCTTGAATAGATGTCATAATTTCAGGTGCAAAAGCTTCACTAGCTGCTACTGTTACTGCTAAGTATGAAGCAAGAATTTGACCTCTTAACTCTTCATCAGCGATTGATGCAACTGGTGGGGCAATATTTTGAATTGCTACTCCTAATTGGTCTAATCCAGAAAAGTCCATTGGATTTTCTAGTACACCTTGTAATGCTCCTTTAATTTGCGTATTTAATAAATGGATAAATGAAAATTCCGACATCCCTTCTGCTAGACCACCAAGCATCAAGATTACCATTGCCTTTAACGCTTCTGGTGATAATTCTTCACCAAACATATTTAGATTAGCAAATATATTTTCCAAATCAATTGAACTCATATCGATAGCTTGAAGGCTAATTGTAGCATTGATTCTCATAAATGAATCAGTTTTAATCGTTAACTCATAACTAGACTTTGATCCTGGCATCCCAAAATAAGCTATCGTTCTAACTGAACCTGCTAGAACAGATGTCATTGCTCCATCATCATCAATTACTTCTGCTTTATCAATATCAATCGGTACTTGTACTTGTGCTACAAACTGTTCTCTTATTTCTTTTGCAACTGCTTCATTAGGAGTAATCTCTAATTTAATTTTAAACGTTCCAGCTTTCCCAAGAATTTCATTTAAAGTTTTTTCTTCTTCACCTAAATAATAGGTAAACTTAAATTTATATGGTAATTCATACTTAGTTTTATCTAACTCTAACTCATAATAATATTTATTTTTAGCATTTTTAACTGGTATTTTAATTAAGTTACCTTCTTTTACTAAAGGATTGTTTTCTGATAAGTTAGCATTAGTTCCTAAAGTACGAGCATTAATTGTATAGTAATTATCAGCTTCAACATTATCTAATACTGCTACTACTTTTAAAGAAACAATATTTCCTTCTGCATCTAAAACAGCAAAAACTGTTTCTTCTTGCATCTTATCTTCAATTACTTTAGTTTGTGAAGGAATAAATGGATCCTTTTTTGCAACAACAGGCTCATCATCTTTCTTACAACTTGTTAGCATGAAAATAGATAAAACCAGTAATAAGATAATTACAAATCTTTTTTTCATATATTTTCCTCCTTGTTCTTCTTTTTATTAAATGTTAGCATTTGAATAGGTTTATCTAAAAGTACTAATAGTGCTGGTAAAGCAACCAAAACTAATAAGCCTGATAGTAATACACCACGACCAATTAGAAGTCCCATTTCTGATACACTAGGTACATTACTCATAAGCATCTCTACAAACCCTGCCGCAGCTAACACAAAACATGAAACTAAAATTGTATTAACTGACTTTTGCATTGCCAAAGATAGTGCTTGTTTTTTCTCCATCTTTTGCTCTCTAAATTCCATATACCTACTTGTGAGTAGTACGGCATAGTCAATCGTTGCCCCTAGTTGCAAGCTTGATACAACTAGATAACCAATATATGTTAGCGTCTTGTCTGTAAAGTAAGGAATTGCAAAGTTAATCCAAATTGCTGTTTGAATAACTAA
>DAOSSK010000061.1:0-1816 GCA_035377365.1 Bacilli bacterium | reverse complement strand
TAATTTTATATTCTTTTAAATACCCAAAAGTTATATTTTTAAACTTTAAATCTTTTTTACTTAAATTTAGAATTTCTTTAATATCTTCTACAGCATCTACTAAAACTGGTGAAAGTAAAATATTTACTATCCTTATTGTTTCAAGCAAATGATACATAGCTTCTTCTAAAACATCTTTTTTGTCTTCTGATTTAGCTAGCACCCAAGGTGCCATTTCATCTACATATTTATTAGCTCTACTTACTAGAGAAAATGCTTCTATAATAGCTTCTTGAATATGAAACTTAGAAAAATGGTTTTGATAGTTTTCGCTAACTTTTTCTGCTAAATCTTTTAATTCTTTAGAATGCTCATCATTAGCATCTTTATAACTAACACTACCTCCAAAATACTTATTAACCATTGATACAGTTCTACTAACTAAATTACCTAAATCATTAGCTAAATCACTATTATAACGATCAATAAACCTTTCATAAGTAAAACTACTATCATTACCAAAAGGCATTTCTCTTAATAAATAATATCTTAACGAATCTAAACCATAAGCATCAATAATCTCATGAGGATAAACAAAATTATCCTTTGATTTACTCATTTTATCATCTTTCATTAAAATAAACCCATGAGTATAAACCTTAAAATTAACCGGTTCGCCCAAAGCAAATATCATAATCGGCCAATAAACAGCATGAAATCTTAAAATATCTTTACCAATAATATGAATAGTTTCAGTTCCGTTAATCCAATATTTTTCATAATTACTAGTATCACTACTTCCATAACCTAAGGCAGTAATATAGTTTGATAAAGCATCAATCCAAACATAAACAACGTGATTAGGATTACTTAAAACTGGAACTCCCCATTTAAAACTTTGTCTACTTACGCATAAATCTTCTAGACCACTTTCAATAAATGAAACAACTTCATTTTTTCTTGATTCAGGTTGGATAAAGTCAGGATGATCTTCAATATGTTTTAACAACCTATCAGCATATTTAGTTAATTTTAAAAAGTATGATTCTTCATCTAAAAGTGTTGTCGGTCTGCCACAGTCTGGGCAATTAACTTTATCTACTAATTGACTATCAGAAAAGAAAGCCTCACAAGACATACAATAATTACCTTCATATTTACCTAAATAAATATCTCCTTGTTTTAATAACTTTTCAAAAATCCCTTGAACTGCCTTTACGTGGCAATCATCTGTAGTTCTAATAAAGTAATCATAACTGATTTTTAAATCTTTCCAAGTTGCTTTTGTCTCTTCCGCTATTCTGTCTACGAAAGCTTGAGGTTCCATCTTGTTTTTCTTTGCTGCTTCTTCAATCTTTAAGCCATGCTCATCCATACCAGTTAAGTAAAAAGTATCTCTACCTACTAGTCTATTGTATCTTGCAAAAGCATCAGCTGCAATTGTAGTATAGGCGTTTCCAATATGAACTTTCCCACTTGCATAATAAATAGGTGTTGTAATATAAGCTGTCTTTTTCATTTTTACCATAACTCTCTCAATAATTCGTATAATTCTAATGCTTGAGAGTCATCCTTTCTTAAAGCATCTTCAATTGGAACTGTAATTATTTGATTATTTCTAATACATACTGCATTACCTGATTCACCTTCAAGTAACGCATCAACTGCTTTAGCTCCCATTTGTGATGCTAAAACACGATCTCTTGCAGTTGGTGTTCCACCTCTTTGAATATGCCCTAAAATAGTTGTACGAGCAGAAAATGGAGTTTTATCAGAAATAACTTTTGCTAGTTCATTAATATCAACCATATTTTCAGCTACAATAATAATTGCATGA
>DAOSSK010000060.1:0-1972 GCA_035377365.1 Bacilli bacterium | reverse complement strand
GCATAGTCATCATAATGAATAATTCCAGAATGTGAATGGATATATCTTGTAGCAATACAAAATGAAATTGCTGGACTTCCATGATGAGAAGTATGCAATGCACCGGCATCAGTTCCGCCTCTTGTTAAGTGATCAACTTGATAAGGAATCTTTTCTTCTTCAGCTGTTTGAATAATTAATTCTCTTAAAGCTTTGTGACCAATTGTTGCTCCATCATAAATCAACAATACTGGACCTTTACCAATCTTAATATAATTATCATTTTCTGGTAAATCACTTGGAATAGTTGTATCAGTTGCAATCGAAATATCAGGTTGTACTAAATTTCCTAAAGTTCTTGCCCCTCTTAGTCCAACTTCTTCTTGAACTGTTGAACCTGAATATAAAATATTCGGATGTTCTTCATCTTTGAAGTTTTGGAAAGCGCGTAATGCCATAGCACAACCAACACGGTTATCCCAAGCTTTTCCTAATAAATATTTTTTATTAGCTAGCTGTTCAAAATCCATAATTGGCGCAATAGGGTCCCCTGGTTTAATTCCTAATTTTTCCACTTCTTCTTTTGATTCAACACCTACATCTAAAAACATACTACTAGTTTCAAATGGTTTTGCTACTAGTTCCTTTGGTAGTACATGTGGGGGAATTGAACCCATAACAGCAGTAATCTTTTTACCTTCGCTTGTTAGAATTTGGAATTTTTGTGATAGCATTACTTGGCTCCACCAACCACCAATAACTTGGAATTTAATAAATCCAGCATCCGTAATTCTTGTAACCATTAAACCAATTTCGTCCATATGACCCACCATTAAAACTTTTGGTCCATTTGGATCTCCTATTTTTTTCGCTACAATTGAACCTAAACCATCATACATGATATCTTCTTTAGAAACAACTTTTAAATACTCTTTTTCTAAGTATTCTTTTACCAATCTTTCATGTCCACTTATCCCATGTAATTCAGATAAGTCTTTCAATAATTTTAAATCTTTCATTTTATCCTCCTTTTACATCTTATCTTTAGCTTTAACACCGATTAAAGATAATGCATCCTTTAATACTATTTGTACAGCTTTCAAAAGATTTAACCTTTCATTAGATTCTGCCTCAGAATCTGTTATGATCTTCACATCGCTATAATAGCTATGTAAATAGTTAGCTAATTCATATGCATATTGCGTTACCCTATGAGGAAGTCTTTTTGTACTTGCCTCTTCTATTATTTCTGGGTATTCTAATAACTTTAAAACTAAATCATTTGACTTAGCAAAATCTAAAGTTTTAAATTCTTTTAATTCTTGATATTTTAATCCTTTATCTAAAGCAGTTTTAAACAAAGATGAAATTCTTGCATGAGCATATTGAACATAATAAACTGGATTATCATTACTATTTTTCTTTAATAAAGATAAATCTAAATCCATTTGCGTTGATAATGCCTTAGATACATACATATACCTTAAAGCATCTGGGCCAACATCATCAATCAAGTCTCTTAAAGTAATAGCTTTACCACTACGCTTACTCATCTTAATTTCCTGTCCATCTTCTAAGACTCTTACCATTTGTAATAGCTCAACATCAAGTAAATTGCTATTACCACCAATCATCTCAATTGCCGCTTTTAGTCTTGGAACATATCCATGGTGATCAGTACCAAAAACATTAACTAAATGAGTATAACCACGATTTAATTTATTTCGATGATAAGCAATATCAGGAACTAAATAAGTTAAACTTCCATCTTGTTTTACCAAAACACGATCTTTATCATCACCATATTCAGATGATTTAAGCCATAAAGCACCATCTTCTAAATAAGTAAAATTATGCTTATTTAAATACTCTAATGTTCTTTCGACATCACCATTTTCATATAAACTAGTTTCACTAAACCAGTGATTAAAAGTAACGTTAAAATCTTCTAAATCTTTTTTTAGAATAGCAAGTAAATAGTCAACGCCTATCC
>DAOSSK010000059.1:0-1978 GCA_035377365.1 Bacilli bacterium | reverse complement strand
AGTGAATTAATGCTGCTCTCTTAGCATTGGTACTAGTACCAATTGATGATAACATTGCTGTTACACAAGTTCCAATATTAGACCCAATAACTACAAACAGCGGTGCATTACCACCATCACCAATTGGCATTCCCGCAATCGCCATTGAAATAATAATTGAAGTAATGGCACTACTACTTTGAAAAATACCTGTCAATACTGCACCTATTAATAATAACACAAATGGATTGTTAATTGATGCTAAAGTATTATAAATAACTTCATGCTCTCTAAAATCTTTCATTGCTAGAGTTAATAAGTTTAAAGCTACAAAGATTAACCCTAAACCAGATAATACATTACCAATTGTTTTAACTCTTTCTCTTTTAGAAAGCATTGAAATAAATGCTCCAATAAATGCCAGCATCATCGCAATAATCATATAATCAAAACTTTGAAGTGCCGCTATTTGAGCTGTAATAGTTGTACCAATATTAGCTCCCATAATAATCGCCGTTGCTTGAAACAAAGTAATCATTCCTGCGTTTACTAAACCAACGACTAAGACGGTTGTTAAACTACTACTTTGAACAATCGTAGTAACTCCTAAACCTATTCCCATACTAACTACTCTATTATTAGAAGTTTTCTTAAAAATTGCTTCTAACCGAGTATTAGCTAACTTCTGCATATTATTAGATAGTAAGTTCATTCCTATTAAAAGAGTTCCAACTCCCCCAAAGAAAATCATTATCGCACTGAATAAATTCATAGAGCCTCCCTTTATAATAAACTTGAGTATATTTTACCAAATTTTTACCATTTTATAAAGGCTTTTACTAAAAATTTTTAATATTTTTTCAAAAAAAGAAGCTTTTTTAAGCTTCTTTTTAATTTCCTTTATTTAAAATAATTTCTTTACTCTTCATCAGTCTAACGATATTACTTCTTTCATTATCATCTAATTTCATTTGGATATAATGTAATGTATCTTCAAGGTCAGGAATCATAAAGAATTCAATAGCATTTACTCTTCTTCTTGTTTTTTCAATTTCCTTAGCAAGCATATTTGCTGCCTTTTCTACCCCCGCAAGTTCAACAAGTTTCGGTAAAAGATCCGCAAGTTCAATAATCGCTTTATCTAAGTCACTAGGAGTAAAAGCAAAACCATAAGTAAGATCAATCTTTTCTTGCTCTTCAAATTCTAAACTAGGAGTTTTGATATTCATAATATCTTTAGTTTTAGTAACAATTTCAATTGAGTTACTTGGAACCATTAAAGCTTCTAATATCCCTGCTTTAGAAATCTTGATTTTAGCTTGATCATAATATTTCATGATTTCACTTAATTTAGTTTCAACTTCTTTACGTAAAGAATAGTTATTTCTAACTAACACCATAAATTCCTTGACCATTGCATCTTGTTTCCCTTTTAGGAGTTTATGACCACGCTTAGCAACATCTAGTTGTCTTTTTAGTCTAAAAAGCTCCATTCTTGTTGGATTAACATTCATAACAGCCATTTTATTTATCCTCTTTTAAGTACTTATCGATTAGTTTAAGATCGATTCTCCTTAACTCACTTTTAGGTAGAATTTTAAGCAAATCCCAACCTAAATCTAATGTTTCGATAATATCGCGATCTTGATGATAGCCTTGAGCTACATACCTTTTCTCAAACTCTTCAGAAAAGTCACTATAAAGTTTATCTAAGTCAGATAAAGCTGCATCTCCTAGAATTGTTGCAAGCTCTTTTGCTTCTTTTCCACGAGCATAAGCTGCAAATAACTGGTTCATTGTATCAGCGTGATCTTCTCTAGTTTTACCCTTACCAATACCTTTATCCTTTAATCTACTTAAAGAAGGTAATACATCAATTGGAGGATAAATATTTTTAAGGTGTAAATCTCTTGATAAAATAATTTGTCCTTCAGTAATATAACCAGTTAAATCCGGAATCGGATGCGTCTTATCATCTTCAGGCATTGTAAGAATCGGA
>DAOSSK010000058.1:0-2024 GCA_035377365.1 Bacilli bacterium | reverse complement strand
ATTAGTAGATGGTGATTATTATATAAATGAAAATCAAGAAGAAGCAGAGTAATCTGCTTCTTTTTTGAATCTTGCTATATTCAACTTAATATATTATAATAAACTAAGAGGTGAATTATGGACTTAAAAGAAGGAATTATCATTTGTAATCTAAAAGAAAAGCAAAGAATTTTAGAAAACATAACTGATTTTAAAAGCTACAAATTCTATACTTTGAGTGAATTTCTTAAAAACTTGACTCTTACTTATGATAAAAAAGCCCTTTATTATTTAAATAAAGAGCTAGGTATTTCAGTAAATAATCTTATTGAAATCTTAAATTATCTTAAATATGAGCAACTTTTTAGAGACATTAGTCATGAAAAAACTGATCTTCTAAAGAAGATTATTTTAATTTTAGAAAACCATAAACTAATTACTAGAAATGAACAGTTCATAGACATTATCAAAAATAAGCATATTACCTTTTTGAATGTAGAAGATAGTTTTGATTTTAGTTTTGGATGTCAGATTTTAAAAAGTTTGGGTGTTGAATTTGAGTGTAAAAAAGCAGAAGAATTAACTTACAAAACAAGAACTGTTTATGCTTTTGTAGATCTAGTTGATGAGGTTAGATTCGTTTTTAATAGGATAAAAGAACTGCTAGATGGCGGCATGCCACTAGGTAAAATTAAGATTGCTAATTATTCTAGTGATTATGATTTTGCTTTTAAGAGAATGAGTATGTTATATAAAATTCCTTTTAATTTTGAAAGTGATAAAAACATCTTACAAACTAAAACTGCTAAAGATGTACTTAAACTATTTAAAGAAAATGAACTTAAAGATGCAATTACTATTTTAGAAAAAGATTATCAAGATTATCCTTTTTATGAAGAGGTAGTAAGTATTATTAATGACTATAGTCTGACTAGTTTTGATAGCACTTATGCAATAAAAGTATTTACTTATGCTTTTGAAAATCTTAGATATCCTAGCCCAAAATATAAAGATGCAATAGAGTTTATAGACTTGAAAGAACATATCATATCAAAAGACGAAGTAATTTTTATTATTGGTTTTAATAACAACTTTATTCCTTATGTTCATAAAGATGTTTTATATTTTGATGATAATTTATTAAATAATCTTGGAATGGATAATAGCGAAAAAAGAACACAAAAAGAAAAAGAGCTAATAAAAAATAAGTTAAATCAAAATGCTAATTATATTATTAGTTATAAGACTAATTCTGTTTTTAATAAGTATTTAAAATCACCTTTAATTAAAGAGTTAAAATATGAGGAAACAAAAGTTGAGCCTAAGATTGGTTATAGTAAAGAAGAAGATTATTTATTGCTAACTGATGTTTTAGATAACTATCGTAAGTTCAAAATTAAAGATCATATATTTGAAGAAAACATTAGGTTTAAAGGAGAGGATTTCCTTTATTTAGATTATGATAATCAAACTGAAGATTTAAATGAAGAATTAGTTTCTCAGTTAATTGATTTTAATAAGGTTTACAAGTTTTCTTTTTCTAGTTTAGATAATTACTTTAAATGTTCTTTTAAGTATTATATAGAAAATACTTTAAGGCTGAATTATGATGATAGTCATATTAGTTCTAAAATTGGTACCTTTATTCATGAAGCTTTAGCTTTAGCTTATGATCTAGAATATAGAATAAAAGATGATGTAGATTACGATCGTATTTTCAAAGATGCTCTTGCCAATACAGAAGCTAAAGAGCAACTTGAAGAAAAAGATAAATTCATTATTTGTTCTTTATTTAAACTAACAAAAGATGTAATTGATTATAACTTAAGAGCAGATAAAGGTTATAAGGCTATTTGCGAGCCTGATGATTTTGTAGTTAGGGTTACTGATAAATATCAAATAGGGGGTAAGATTGATAAGATTGTCTATCAAGAAGAAGGCAATAAAACTAATCTTGTCATTACTGACTATAAAGTAAGATCTATAGTTAAAAATCCTAATTTTAATAATCTTGAGTATGGGCTTAATTTACAGTTACCAATATA
>DAOSSK010000057.1:0-2047 GCA_035377365.1 Bacilli bacterium | reverse complement strand
AATTCAAGATAGGATCTCAGTTAACTCACAGTCAACTAGTTTATCAGTTCATATTTGGAGACTTATGAGTGGAGAAAGTCCTAATTTAGATGCATCTTGTGCAATCTCAATTATTATTTTAGTTGTAGTGTTAATTTTGAATTTACTTACGAAACTAATTTCTAAGAAATTAGTTAAATATCATTAGGAGAAGTTAGTTATGAAAAAAGATAAGAAAAAAGATAAGTTTTTAGAAGAAGATTTAGAACTAGAAGAGATGAAGAAAACTAGTGATTTAGTTTTTAAAGTTGAAAATATTAACTTACATTATGGAGAAAAACAAGCATTAAAAAACCTTAATTTCGTGATTAAGAAAAACGAGGTTACAGCTTTTATTGGACCTTCTGGGTGTGGTAAGAGTACAATGATTAGATGTTTTAATCGCATGAATGATTTAATTCCTGATTGTAAGATTGAAGGTGATATTTATTACTATGGTAAGAATATCAATGATTTTGATGTTAGCTCTTTAAGAACTAAAGTAGGAATGGTTTTTCAAAGTCCTAACCCTTTCCCAATGAGTATTTATGATAATATTGCTTATGGTCCAAGATGCCAAGGAATTAAAGATAAAGAGACTTTAAATGAAATTGTAGCTAATTCGTTAAAGAAGGCTGCTTTGTATGGAGAAGTAAAAGATCGATTAAAGGAAAGTGCTTTAGAGTTATCTGGTGGTCAGCAACAAAGACTTTGTATTGCAAGGGCAATTGCAATGGAACCAGATGTAATCTTAATGGACGAACCTACAAGTGCACTAGATCCAATTGCAACAGCGAAAATCGAAGAGTTAATCTTTGATTTAAAGAAAGAATATACGATTGTAATCGTAACTCACAACCTTCAACAAGCAACTCGTATAAGTGATGTCACTGTCTTTTTCTTACTTGGTGAGATTATTGAAGTAGATAGTACTTTAAAACTATTTAAATCACCTAGCAAAAAAGAAACAGAAGATTATATCACAGGTAGATTTGGTTAAAATATGGTATAATATGGATAGGAGATTAAAAATATGAAACAATTTGAAACAGAATTACAAAAATTGAATTTATATTTGATTAATATGGCTGATAGTGTATCAGGTAATATTATCCAAGCAGTTAATGGCTATTTTAATCGTGACACTAATGTCATCATCAATGATGATTTAATTGACCAATTAGAAAAAGTAATCCAAGAGCAATGTGTTGACTTAATGGTATCTTTTACGCCGCTTGCAAGAGATTTGAGAGTTATTTTAGGTATTCTAAAGTTGATTACAGATTTAGAGAGAATAGGCGATCACGCAGAAGATATCGCTATTTTCTCAAACGCTTTAAATAAACATGAGTATAAACAGCTAGATCAAGTTAAAGAAATGGCTGATATTTCTACGAATATGATTAGACTAGCTATTGATGCTTTTGTAAAGGATGATTTAGAACTTGCAGAGAAAGTTATTAAACAAGATGATAAAATTGATAAACTTTATTTTACATTACTAAAACAATTAATGGAAACAAAAAACTTAAGTAATGAAGTTATTGTTTACCATACTTTAATCTTAAGATATTTAGAAAGAATTGCAGATCATGCAGTTAATGTAGCCGAATGGGTAATCTATATTATTAGTGGTTACCATAAGAGTAACCCTGATGGGAGGTTTACATATGTCTAGATTAATTTATTCAGTAGAAGATGACCAAAATATTAGTTTTGTGATTAATAAGACACTTACAAACTCAGGTTTTAAGGTAAAGTCATTTTCTGATGGGGAGTCATTTTTTAAAGGATTAGAAGATGAGATTCCTGATTTAGCTTTAGTTGATATTATGCTTCCTAATGGTATGAGTGGTTTAGATATTATCAAGAAGATGAAAGCAAATAGTAAATATGATGATGTTGTTATCATTATTTTATCAGCTAAAGGTGATGAAATGGATAAAGTAACAGGACTTGATTTAGGTGCAGATGATTATATTAGTAAACCATTTAGTGTTTTAGAGTTAGTTAGTAGAATCAAAGCTAA
>DAOSSK010000056.1:0-2268 GCA_035377365.1 Bacilli bacterium | reverse complement strand
TTCAAAAACTACATCGGTTTTTTGAAAGATTTGTTTAGTTTTATATTTAAGATCGGCTATTTCATGTTCTTTAATTAACTTTCTATTGTTTTCTTCGAGTTCTTTAATTAAATTTTCTAAAGTTTGTTTGTTTTCTTTCAATAACTTCTCAGCATCTTTTTCAGCATGGCTTAAAATACGATCTTTTTCTCTTAAAGCAGATAGTTTTAAAGCTTCTACTTCTTTTAATTTTGCTTCTAATTCTTTACTTTGGGCTTTTAAACTATCTAATTCTTCACTCACTTTTAATGATTTTTTAGTTAGTGTATCTAAAACTTGACTTAAGTCAGTATCTTTTGATTTCAAATTAGCTTTAGCTTTACTTAAAACAGCTTTATTTAAGCCTAAGTTTTCAGAAATTACTAAAGCATTACTCATACCAGGAATACCCATTAAGAGCTTATAAGTTGGTTTTAAAGTATTTACATCAAATTCAACACTAGCATTCATAACATTTTCTGCTTTATATGCGTAAACTTTTAACTCTGAATAATGAGTTGTGGCAATAACAAGACAGTTTTTCTCTAATAAATAGTCAAAAATAGCAATAGCTAGTGCGGCACCTTCTGATGGATCTGTTCCACTTCCAAGCTCATCAAGTAAGACTAAAGAATTATCAGTAACATTATTCATAATGTCTATAATAGTTTTTAAGTGTGATGAGAATGTTGATAAATTTTGATCAATTGATTGCTCATCACCAATATCTGCGTAAACATTATCAAAGATTTGGATATTGCTCTTTTGATCAGCTGGGACTAACAAGCCAAATTTAACCATTAGTGTAATTAAGCCAATTGTTTTTAGTAAAACAGTTTTACCGCCAGTATTAGGGCCTGTAATTACTACTCCTTTGTTATCTTTAATAACAACATTATTCTTTACAATATTCGGAACATTAAGTAAAGGATGGTAGGCATTATATAATTCAAAGATATTGTTATTATTTACACCTATTCTTTGGCCATTAAGCTTGTTACTTAATGATGCTTTTCCAAAAATTAAGTCCATTTCTTTAATAATATAGTAATTTTGAATTAAAGAATCATAATTTAGAGCGATTTGTGATGAAATGTCCATCAAAATTTTTGTAATCTCCTTAGATTCATCATTTTGAAGCTGATTTATCTCAATATTAAGCTGATTTATCGCCTCTGGCTCTAAATAAACTGTTTCACCACTTGCAGACTCATCATGGATAATACCACGAATTGAGTTTTTAAAACTACTTTTAACTGATAAGCAATAACGATCATTTCGTAAAAAAACTTGTTTTTCGTTTAACTTAGCTGCATGTTTATTTATTAATTCTTGAAGTTTTGATTGAATATTTGCTTCTTTACGAGAAATATCTTTACGAATTCTACTTAAATTAAGTGATGCATTATCTAAAATATCACCATAAGGTGTCATTACATCAGTAATTGCTCTTATTAAAGCTTTTAAATCTATTAAGTTAGAGACAAATGAGCGATAATGATCAAGCTTAATTTCAGATTTTTTATAACTATTGACTAAAGCTATATTATCTTGAACAGTTTTAAGAAGTTTGTAGACTTCTAAGATCTCTTCAATACTTAAAACACCAGCTTTAGTTGTTTTAGATAATAAATGTTTTAAATCCTTCTTAAAATAAAGAGGCATACGTCTAATTCTAACTAAAATACCTGAAAACTCATCAGTTTGGTCTAACATTAGATTAATTGTATCTAAGTTATTAGTTAGTTTTACCTCTTTTAGATCTTCTTTATTTTCTTCAAGTTCCAAATGTTCTTTTAATAAAGTAACAATCTTATCAAATTCTAAAACTTTTAAATACTTTTCCATTCTATCTTCCTTTTTAAGTCAATATTGTGATATAATTTATTAATAAAGGAGTTAAGTTTATGCCAATATCTTATAAATTAACACAAAATCAAGCAAATTTAATAATTAAACACTATAAGAAATATAGTACAACTCCTACTAATAATTATACTCTATTTTTAGCTAAAAATAAACCAGAATTTACAATCACCATTTATACAAACCTTACCTTGCTAATTCAAGGCGCAAAGGAAGATGAAACACATAATAAAATTAGCTTACTTATTGGTAAAACTATAGAGCATTCAATTATTGGTAGTGATGAAGTTGGAACTGGGGATTTTTTTGGTGGTGTGGTAGTTTGTGCTGCGTTTATCGACAGTAAAGATTTAGAAAAAGTAAAAGAATATATTAAGGAGATGA
>DAOSSK010000055.1:0-2481 GCA_035377365.1 Bacilli bacterium | reverse complement strand
AGAAGAGCGCATATCGTAGATGGTTTGATAATGATGACATCTATCTTAGATGCCGTTATTCAAACGATTAGAAATTCTAAAAATAAGAAAGATGCCAAAGATAATCTAATGAATTTCTATCAGTTTACTGAAATGCAAGCTGAAGCAATTGTAATGTTACAACTATATCGATTAACTAACACTGATATCTTTGCTTTAGAAGAAGAAGCTAAAGAATTAGAGGAAAAGATTAAGTCATTAGAAAAGATCTTAGAAGATGAAAGTAGTTTAATGGGTGTAATTAAAGATGAATTAACACAAACATTAAAAGCTTTGTCGTCTCCACGTAAAACTAAGGTAGAAGCAGAAATTGATACAATCGTTATTGAACAAAAAGAGTTAATAATTAAAGAAGATGTTAGAGTATTAGTTACTTATGATGGATATTTAAAGCGCATTGGTGAGAGAAACTATAATAGTGATTTAGGTGAAGCAAAATATAAAGATGATGACTTCTTACTTAGTGAGTTTAAAGTTACAACAGCTGATACAATTTTATTCTTTACAAGTTTAGGAAATTATGTATATTTACCTGTAAAAGATATTCCCGATGCTAGACATCGTGATTTAGGCTACAATATTTCAACACTTGTTAAGATTGAAGCTAAAGAAAAGATTATTTTTGCTTATCCAGTAACTAATTTCGACGAAGAAACTTACTTTTTATTCACTACCGCTAATGGACTAACAAAACGAACTATTCTAAAAGACTTTTATGCTGTTAGATATTCTAGAGCCCTAAAAGCTACGCAAATTAGAAAAGGCGATCGTTTAGTTTCGGTAGATGTAGATAGTGGTACAAGAAAAGAAGTAGTAATGATTACGGAAAAAGGTTATATGAATCGTTATAACGCCGATGAAATTAGTATTATGGCTCCTCCATCTTTTGGAGTTAAAGCAATGGAACTCAAAAGTAGACCAGATGATATAATTATAGCTGGGCTTTACGTAGACCGAAAAGACGAAATTGTTTGTTTAGGTAAGAATAATACAATTACTACTTATAAACCTAATGAAATTAATAAAGGTCGTAAGAATAACGTTGGTAAAGCTTATTTAGAAATGACAAGAACGTCAGACAATACTTATGCATCAGCTAATGTTGTCCGTAAAGAACATAATCCAAACAATTTAAGTATTTTCTGTGTTAGTGATAAAGGCTTTGATACTTTAGAGTATAAAGATGTTAAAGGATCTTCCAATAGAAGAGGTAAAAAGATTTCAAAGTTAGATCTTGGAACAATGAAAAGCTTAATTGTCTTTCGTAATAATAGCGATTTTGGGGTTGATAAAAAATGATTTGTATCAATAATATTGAACATTTAGTAATTCCTCATAGTTTAGTTAAAAAAATTGCTAAATTATATACTTTTTTAGGTAAAAATAAAAACTTTGAAGAAGTAGTAGCGCAAGATTTAGATAAAATTATTTCTCAAACAATTGAAAGAGATTGCTATTATTTATCACTACTTTTAGATTTAAAGGTTACTGATAATAGGTTAAGATTAATAACTTTAAAAGATTCTAAACCTAGAACTAACGAAGAAAAGATCTTATATCGTCTTAAGGAAGCTTTAAAAGATTTCCAATACAATTATCAAGATAAACTGCTTCAAAGTAATGATTTTGTGAACTTAATTAGTTATATTTTAGATGAAAAGGTAAGTTATACTGAATCTTATCGCCAAACAACATCAGTTTTCATTAGCCAGAGTAAAGTAAGCAAAAGAAAACAATTAGATGATCTAAATGAAAACTATTTAAGTAAGATAGTCGAATATGAAGCAGTAGTGCTATTAGCTAATTATTTAATAGACTTTTATAATTTAAAACCATTTAGTTTAGGTAATGAAATTGTATTTTATTTAGTTATCTATTATCTATTACTTAAAAATGAGTTTTTATCTTTAAAATATGTTAGTTTTTTTGAATTGCTTTATAATTCCAAAGAACAGTTAAATAAAGTGCTGACAGAAGCTAGTATTAACTGGAGTCAAGGTTTTATTCAAAGTTTATCTTTTATTGACTATTTAGTAGATTTACTAATAGATAGTTACCAAAAAGTGCAAATTGTTTTAAATACTTACCAAAAAGATTTAGAAATCTCAAAACAAGATAATTTAGAACTAACTATTTTGAACTTTAATTCATCATTTAAAAAAGATGATATTAGGCAAATTCATCCTTTTGTTTCTGAATCAACGATTAATCGTGCATTAAAAAAACTTAAAGATGAAGGTAAAATTGAGCCTATTGATCGTGGCAGAAGTGCAAAATGGTCTAAGATTTTATAAAAAAGGCCTCAAATTTGTCTTTATTTAGGTTTAAAGTAAATAAGTGGTTAATTAATCATTGCTACTTTAAAACCTTTCTAAGCAAAAAATGCTTATTTTGATTGTAATGAGGCTAAAAATAAGGTATAATTGACTAATAAAAACGAGG
>DAOSSK010000054.1:0-2835 GCA_035377365.1 Bacilli bacterium | reverse complement strand
ATAATAAAAAACCTCTACACAAGTAGAGATTAAAAACGATAGTTATAAAAAACTATTTAATCCCTACGCTAGCATTACCTAGATCAGGTTTTAGGGTCGTATCTAATACCTCTCAGCCTTAAAGGCTCCCCTTTAAATTATACTTAATTATACCATATTTTTCTTATAATTGCCAATCAATTGGTTTAATACCATTTGCTTTTAAATAATTATTTGTTTTCGAGAAAACACGACTTCCAAAAAAAGACCTATGAGCACTTAATGGCGAAGGATGTGATGATTTTAAAATCAAATTGTCTTGATGATTAATATATGGTTCATAACTTTGAGCATATGCTCCCCATAAAATATAGACTACATTCTTCTTATACAAGGCTAAATACTCAATAACAGCTTTTGTAAACTCTTCCCAACCTTTATTTTCATGAGCTAAAGGTTCATTTTTCCTTACAGTTAAAATAGCATTGATTAAAAGTACTCCTTCTTTGGCCCATTTTGATAAATCGCCTTTATTAGGGACTCTTATCTTTAAATCATTAGCTAATTCTTGATAAATGTTTTTAAGGCTAGGAGGTAATATTGGATAATCACAAGAAAAAGCAAGACCATTTGCTTGATTTTCACCATGATATGGATCTTGGCCGATAATTACAACCTTAACATTTTTAGTGGAGTTAAGCTATAAGCTTTAAAAATCTCTTCTTTTTTGGGAAAAATTGTATATTTTTCGTATTCTCTATCTACAAATTCAGCTAATTCCAAAAAATAGTCTTTTTTCTTTTCAATAGAAAACAAATCATTCCAAGTTTTCATCCTTTGCCTCCTTTTTAAAAACCACTTATTTAAATAAGTGGTTCTTCATTTAACTTATCGATAATAAGTTCTACTTTTTTAATACGACGTTCTAAAACTTCTAAGACTTTAAATTTAAGTTCATAAGTAATAAGTAAAGGTTTTTCACCTTCATAGTCTTCTACTTTTTGCATATGAACTACTTTTTGATTTACTTGTGGCAAGCCATTACATAAACTAAAGACAAAACTACCAACAGTATTATATCTAGTATTAGGAATAGTTCCTAACTTTAACTCATCAAATAGTTCTTGTAAGTCTAAACCTTGGTCTAAAAGATATTTATTTTTACTTAGTTGTAAGTATTCATCATCTTCAACTTCATCGTATTCATCATAGATTTCGCCTACTAACTCTTCTAAAGCATCTTCCATTGTAACAATACCAAAAGTTCCACCATATTCATCTAAGACAATTGCAAAATGTCTTTGAGCTTCTTGAAATTCAGTAATCAAATCATCAACTTTAGTGTTTTTTGATACATAGTATGGCTCTACAACTAAATCTTTAAATTTGAAATTATCTATTCCGTTTTTAATAATAGCTGTAAAGAAATCTCTTTCTGATAGAACACCGATAATAGTATCTTTATCATCTTTGTAAACTGGTATTCTTGAGTATTGATTTTCAAAAAACACTTCTAAAGCTTCTTTATTGCTCATTTCTTGATCCAAAGCTACCATATCAACTCTTGGAGTCATAATGTCATAAACAGTTTTAGCTGATAAAACTAAAGCAGACTGAATTAACTCAACATCATCTTCATCAAAGATACCAGTATCTTCAATATCATCAATTATTTCTTCAATCTCTTCATCTGTAGCTTCACCATCTTCTGGTGCTACTTTTTCCTTATTTTTAATTTTCTTTGTTAGGAAATGTAAGAATAGGGTAAATGGCAATGTAATTCTAGTCATTAACCAGATGAAATTAGAATATTTTAAGATCTTTTTCTCTGAATATTCTCTACCAAGTTTATATGTTACCGCAAAAACAATACTAAAAACAATAGCTACAAAGAAAAACACCACAAGTAATGCTAGATAAATATTATCAAATAAAGAAAAAGCAATAACTGTAGTTAGAGCAGCTATTAGTAATACTCCAAATAATTCTAAAACAAAGAAAGAAATATTTGTAAGGTCTTCTTTTTCCGCTAAAAAGATAGCTTTTTTGCTGCCTTTTTTCTCACCATTATCTTCAGATTTAAGCTTTGCGATACTTGCTTCTTGGAAAGCATAATCATTTACTAAGTAAATCCCTAGTAAAATGATTGATAAAATTAAACCACAGATTAAAATAATGTCTAACCATAGGTTGTTTGTAATAAAATTAAATTTCAATTCCGCGAGTGGAATCACTCTTAATCACCTCTTTACTTTAGTAAATTATACCAAAAATACATATTTTATGCAATCTTTATTTTAAAGTAACAATTGTTGAGCCCATACCGCCTTCTTTTTCGCCACCATAACGATACTCTAAGACATTTTTGTTGTCTGCTAAATAGCTTTGGACTAACTTCCTAATAACTCCTGTTCCATAACCATGGATTATCGTTACTTGTTTTAAATCACTTAATAATAACTGATCAAAATAATCATGAAGTAAGCTTTCTGCTTCTTCATAGCGCATTCCACGTAAATCTAAACGAGAACTTACTGATTTTTTAGGAGTAACTTTACTTACTTTAGCTTTATATAAATTGGTATTATCATCTTGAACTACTTTTTTTAAGTACTTCTTTTCTAAAACTGAAGTTAACCTTCCAATCATAACTTCATATAAATCTTTTTGCAAGACTTTAGTAATTGTACCATAAGAGTTGTAACTTTTGATATAAACCCTATCATTTACCTTTAACTCTTCATCACTTTCTTCAAAAACTACATCGGTTTTTTGAAAGATTTGTTTAGTTTTATATTTAAGATCAGCTATTTCATGCTCTTTAATTAGCTTTTTATTGTTTTCTTCTAATTCTTT
>DAOSSK010000053.1:0-2919 GCA_035377365.1 Bacilli bacterium | reverse complement strand
TTTGAAATCGTCCTGCAATACTTCACCGAATGAAACAGCTTTTGCGGCAATAACATGCATTAAAGGTCCACCTTGTGTTCCTGGAAAAACGCTACGGTCAATTTTCTTTGCTATTTCTTCGTCGTTTGTAAGAATAAAACCACCTCTTGGTCCTCTTAAAGTTTTATGAGTTGTTCCTGATACAACATGAGCATAGCTAACAGGTGTTGGATGTAAACTTGCTGCAACTAAACCCGCAATATGTGCCATATCTACAAACAAATAAGCTCCAACTTCATCTGCTATTTCTCTAAACTTTTTAAAATCAATTATTCTTGAATAAGCACTAGCCCCAGCAATAATCATTTTAGGTTTGATTTCTTTTGCTATCTCTAATACTTTTTCATAATTAATAGTTTCAGTTTCTTTATCTACACCATAACTATGAATATCATATAAAAGCCCAGAAAAGTTTAATTTATGACCATGAGTTAAATGACCCCCAGCTGATAAATCCATTCCTAAAACTACATCACCAGGTTTTATTAATGCTTGAAATACAGCAGCATTTGCTTGAGAACCTGAATGTGGTTGAACATTTACATACTTAGCATTAAATAGTTTCTTAGCTCTTTCTCTAGCAATATTCTCTATCTCATCGACATAACTACAACCACCATAATATCTATTACCTGGATAACCTTCAGCATATTTATTTGTAAGAATACTTCCTTGTGCTTCTAATACAGCATTGGAGGTAAAGTTCTCACTAGCAATTAACTCAATATGATTTTCTTGTCTTTCTTTTTCTAGTTTTATAAACTTATATATTTCTTTATCTTCTCTTAATTTATTCATATTTTCTCCAATCAAGTCTAATTATTATTTAATATGTTTAGCTAACCCACCAATACCTGTTTCTTTATATTCAGCCTTTAAATCTTTACCTGTTTCCATCATTGAATTAACTGCCATATCAAAAGTAATATAATGAGTTCCATCACTTAAATAGGCATACTTAGCTGCATCTATTGCTCTTAATGCGGCAATTGCATTACGCTCAATACAAGGTATTAAAACATATCCTAAAACTGGATCACAAGTTAATCCTAGATGATGCTCTAAGGCTATTTCTGCTCCATATTCAATAATATCATTACTTGCACCAAATAGTTGTAATACTGCAGCTGCAGTCATACTACATGCACTACCAATCTCACCTTGACAGCCTACTTCAGCTCCTGATATTGAACCATTAGTTTTAATTAAATTACCTACTAACCCACCAACTAATAATGCTCTTACAATCTCATCTAAACTAAATCTTTTTGTATCATAGTATGCTTTTAATACCCCAGGCATAACCCCACTTGATCCACACGTGGGCGCAGTAACTACTGTTCCGCCTTCTGCGTTCTCTTCCGCTACAGCTAAAGCATTACTCATAACTAAAACATCAAAATCTCCTGATTTTTTATATTTATCATAATACTCTTTAGACTTTCTCTTCACAAAAAGTTTATTTTGAGCTGATAATTTTCCTTCTTTACTTCTTCCTTTTTCAACACTATCAAACATTGTTTTTAAGATGCTCTTTGCAAACTCTAAAATATCTTTATCTTCATGCTTGATAATATATTCAAATAAAGATAAATGATGTTCTTTGCAATATTCTAGAATTTCATTAAAGGTAGTTTGCTTGTATATTTCTTTACAATCGATCGTTTCTTTATGGCCTAACTCTTTTAATTCTCCTCCACCAATAGAAAAAATTAACCATTCATCAATTAATTTACCGTCTTTGTATGCATAAAACTTTAGTCCATTAGGATGAAAATCATAGTGAGTATCAAAATCAAATTTAATTTCTAAATCTTCACCAAAAACTCTATATAAAGCTTTATCAGTTAAATGACCTTTTCCTGTTAAGGCAATTGAACCATATAAATCAACTGTAAATTTATCAGCTTCTTTATTTTTTTCTTTAAAGATTGTAGCTGCTTTAGTAGGTCCAATCGTATGTGAACTTGATGGTCCATAACCTACTTGAAATATTTTTCTAATACTTTCCATAACAATACCTCTTGTTTATTATTATACCAATTATGCTTTCATTTTGCCATTAAAAAACTTGATTTTAAGATATATTTATAATATAATTATATTATACTTATTTAAGGAGGTAGATTTAAGATTATGCAGAAAGTTATCGCTGTAACTCCAAGAATTATTTATGAAGGTACAACAGCTAAAGAATTTGTAAATCGCCGTTATGTTAGGGCGTTATTAAACAGAGGATTTTTAGTAATTATGCTTACTTTAGAAAACGAAAATACTGAAAGCTTACTAGAAAAATGTGATGGATTTTTAATAACAGGTGGAGATGATATTGATCCAGTTCATTTTGGTGAAGTAAATACTGGAGAATCAAAAGATGTTGTAAAGGAATTAGACGATTTAGATAAGATTGTTGTTGAATATGCTCTAAAAAGCAAAAAACCTCTTTTAGGTATTTGTCGTGGTCATCAATCGATTAACGTTTTTGCTGGTGGAAGCTTATACCAAGATATTGGTAAAAGCCATTCTGGTCTTAAAGAAGGCCATATTGTTCACATAGTTCCAAATAGATTATTAAACTTTAAAAAAGTAATTAATGTAAATAGTTATCATCATCAAGCAATTAAAAGAATCGCACCAGATTTTATTGAAATTGCAAAACATGAAGATGGTACAAACGAAGCCATTATCCATAAAACACTGCCAATTATTGGAATTCAATGGCACCCTGAAATGCAACAAGATAACGAACCTAGCAAAATCATCTTTGATACATTTGCTAAGTTAGTTAATAACCATAAATAAAAAAGTGAGTTAATCTCACTTTTTTTGTTTTAAATCCATTTGTAATTGTTTGATATTAGGATCATGTTCTGCTACTTC
>DAOSSK010000052.1:0-3005 GCA_035377365.1 Bacilli bacterium | reverse complement strand
AAAAGAAAATGCTAAGGCTTTAAATAAAGACGAAAAAGAAGAAATTTTTGCTGGTAGTAAAGAATATCCAAAATCAATTGTGCATAAAGTTGATTTTAATAATGTAGATAATAAGAAAAAAGTTGATTTTCTTTTAGACTTAGAGAAGAAAGTTTATGACTTAGATAAAAGAATTACTTTAGTATCTAATTGTAGATATTTTGAATCAACTAGTACACAAGAAATTGTTAATAGCAAAGGATTAAACCTTAAGAAAGAATTGAAATCTTGTGGTGCTTATGCAGTTGCTGTTGCAAGTGATGGTACAAGCACGCAAACAGGATTTGGAATTGAAGTGGATTTTAATTTTAAAGGTCTAGATAAAGATAAGATTGCAAATAAAGCTGTAGAAAGAGCAACAAGATTATTAGGAGCTAAACCTATTAAATCAGGTAAATATCCAGTAATTATTGAAAAAGATGCTTTTGCATCATTACTAGAAACTTTCCTTAGTATTTTTAGTGGAGAAGCTGCAATTAAGAAAACAACACTTTTACTTGGAAAAGAAAAAACAAAGATTTTTGATGAAAGAGTTAATATTGTAGAAGATCCATTAGTTGAAACTTCTGTATATTACAATCCTTTTGATGATGAAGGTGTTGCTACAAAGAAAAAACATCTTATTAAAGATGGAGTGTTTACAGGATTTGCTCATAACCTAAAAACAGCTAAAGCTTTAAAACAAGATTTAACTGGAAATGGTTATAATAAGAGCGTTGACTTTGCTTATACATATTTAGAAAATGGAGATACTCCTTTAGAGGATTTAATTAAAGGTATTGATAAAGGTTTATTAATTACAAACTTACAAGGATTACACTCAGGATTAAATCCTATTTCAGGCGATTTTAGTTTACAATCATCTGGATTTTATATTGAAGGCGGTAAGATTGTAAAACCAACTAGTTTAATTGTTACTTCAGGAAACTTCTTTGAAATGATGAATGATATTGATAAAATTGGTAGTGATTTAGAGCTACGTAATGAAAGTTCAGTAAATGCACCTTCAGTTAAGTTTAATGGTTTACAAGTTTCTGGAGAGTAAAAATGAAAGAGAAAATTTTATTTACATCTGAGTCAGTTACTGAAGGTCATCCTGATAAAGTGTGTGATCAAATTGCTGATGCGATTCTAGATGAAATAATTAGAAATTCTTTAGAAGAACCAAGGGTAGCTTGTGAAGTAGCTGTTACTACAGGAATTGTTTTAGTTATGGGCGAAATTACTACTGATTGTTATGTAGATATTCAAAAAATTGTTAGACAAGTAATTAATGATATTGGCTATGATCGTGGTAAGATTGGTTTTGATGGTGATAATGTAGGTGTTTTACTTGCAATTAACGAACAATCAAAAGATATTAGTAAAGGCGTTGATTACAACGAAGAAAGAACTACTGGAGCTGGTGATCAAGGAATAATGTTTGGTTATGCCTCAAATGAAACTGAAGAATATATGCCAATCGCTATTACACTTGCTCATAAGTTAACTAAAAGATTAGCAGAAGTAAGAAAAAACGAGAAAAAGAAAATCTTACGTCCTGATGGTAAAAGTCAAGTTACGGTAGAATACGATGCTAAAGGTAAATTAAAAAGAATTGATAGTATTGTAGTTTCAACTCACCATGTTGTCGATATTAGTCAAGAAGAGTTAAGAAAATATGTATTGGAAAATGTAATTAAGGCAGTTATTCCAAAAGATTTATTGGATAAAGAAACTAAATATTACATTAATCCTACAGGAGCTTTTACTGAAGGTGGGCCAAAAGCTGATAGTGGACTTACTGGAAGAAAGATTATTGTAGATACATATGGTGGATATGCTCATCATGGTGGTGGCTCATTTAGTGGCAAGGATCCAACAAAAGTAGATCGCACTGGAGCTTATATGGCAAGATATATTGCCAAGAATTTAGTTGCTTCTGGTGTTGCACCTAAACTAGAAGTAGGTTTAAGTTATGTCATTGGTAGAAGTGAGCCTACATCATTATTAATTGATACTTATGGTTATGACAAATACTCATATGATTTAATTATTAAAATTATTAGAAAAGTTTTCCCATTAACACCAAGAGGAATTATTAAGCATTTTGACCTAATTAATCCTATTTATAGGCAAGTTTCTAATTATGGCCATTTTGGCAGATTGGATTTAGATCTTGCTTGGGAAAAGTTAGACAAAGTTAATGAAATTAAGAAATATTTAGAAGATCCTAGTCTATTAGACTAGGGTTTTTTATATAAACATATTTTGAGGTTAAATATTAGATTTAAAATTGACTTTTTTATAAAAATAAGGTATAATATTTTTGTAAACGTTTGTGTTGGCAAATATTAAAAATGGAGGATAACTATTAAACAAAGCCAACATTCATTTGTTTGATAGAAAATTAAAGATGAGAAAATTTGGAAAAATTTTAGTAGCTCTTGTATTAATGCTAGGCTTAGGTTTACTAGTTGGCTGTAGTTGTGAAAAAGAAAAAGTTTTAGAAGGCATCACAGTTACACCAGCATCATTAACCTTAGACTCAAGTAAAATGCAAGTGCTAGAAGTAAAACCTGTTCCAGCTGATGCTGAATTACCATCTGTAGAATTTATATCTTCAGATAGTCGTATCGCTAGTGTTGGTAAAGATGGTAAAGTAATGGGTTTAAGAGCAGGTACAGCAGAAATTACAGTCAAAGTAGGCGAATTTACGAAGAAGGTAACTGTTACAGTTAACCCAGTAATGCCTACATCACTAACACTTTCAAAAGAAGAAGTTACACTTAAAGTTGGTGAAAAAATTGCTATTACTTATAAAGTAGAACCACAAGACACTACTGATCAAGTAGCAGTATTTGCATCAGATAATGAAGCAATTGCAACAGTAAGTGCAGAAGGTGAAATTACAGCAGTAGCAGAAGGTGAAACTGTAGTTAAAGTATCACTAGGCGGACTTGAAGAAGAAGTTGCCGTTACAGTAA
>DAOSSK010000051.1:0-3055 GCA_035377365.1 Bacilli bacterium | reverse complement strand
TTTAATGTTTCACTAATATTTTCTTCTAATTTTAAATCTCTTAAAGCACTATTTACTGCACTAAAAGTAAATCCATCTCTCATTAATTTAGCTTGAATTTTCTCTTTTTGTCTTTTTATTGGAAACTTAAAATATTTATCTTTGATCTTTTCTAAAACTAAAATTATAATCTCAATTTCGTCTTCTAAAGTATATTTAAGTAAGCATTTAGAAATAGTATCTTTATCAACTTTCTTTTCAAAAAGTTTAGTTTTAATATAGTTAGGACCTTTATTCATCTTTTGATAATAGCCTAAATAATAAGAAGCGAAAGCTTCGTCATTCAAATAATCTAAATCAATTAGTCTTTGAATAATACTTTCGCTATTTTCTTTACTAACTTCTTTTTTTTCTAAATATTCTTTTACCTCAGAAATTGATCTAGCTCTATATGACAAGAAATTTAAAACTTGATTAAAACTAGCAACATTTTTATTTTCTTCTAAGATCTTTTTAAATTCTTCTTCTTTAAATACTTTATCTTTGAAGATATTATATTTAATAATAATATCTTCTTCTAAAGTATGAGTATCTAAATTAGTCTCAATTTTATATTTTTTTCTTTTCTTCTCAATAGAAATAATTCTAATGTCTTGGGCCATCGGTGAATCCCGCTCCTGAAACTTCGCTTGCCCTAACTACATAGAAGAAAGCTTTATCATCAATCTTAACAATGTCTGTTCTTAATTTATTATATTCCTTAGAACTAACTACAGCCATAATAACTTTGCGATCAGTTTTCGCATATTCACCAATAGCTTTTAAGCTTGTAACTCCGCGATGATATTCTTTTTGAATTAATTCAATAATTTCTTCAGTTTTATTGGAAATAATGTACATCGCTCTTTTATTAAATCCACCAAAGACGATAATATCCATACACAATCCACTCAAGATAACTACGATAATTGCATATAAAGTCATTGATAAATCTTGTAAAACAATATAACCAAGTAACAAAATTGTTCCATCAATAATAATCAATGATACCGAATAAGGCATATGAAAGTATTTAAAGAAAATGGATTGAGGAATCTCTGTTCCACCAGTAGTACCATTATTCTTTACTACTGTTCCAAGTCCTATTCCCATAATAATTGATGAATAAAGCATAACTAAAATTGGATCTAGTTCAATAACCTTTTGGTGAAAATCAGCTCCTAAAGCATTATAAAGTAAAGTAAATAAAGCTGTGAACCCAGGAAATATTAATGAACCAACAATTATTCTTAAAATCATTTTTTTACCTAAGAAAATAATAGCTAAGATTACTAATACAACGTTTATCAAAAAGGTTACTAATGATGGAATGAAACTTATCTGTTCTGGAGTTAAACTATCAGTTGGTAATACTGCCCTTAAAATAACACCAATACTTCCAACTCCACCAATAACCCAATCATTAGGATATAGTAGAAAACTAAATGGAAATGCCACAAGCGCAGCTCCAATAACAATCATAACCCATTCTTTTAAAATTCTTCGTTTTTCATGACTTAACTTTTTTAGCATTTTTTTACCTCACATTAAATTTACTTTTTAAAAAGCTATTGATAAACCCATCTAGATTACCATTTAGAACGTCATTAGCGCTATTCTCTAATTCTTCATAATTAGTACGATGGTCTTTTACCATCCTATATGGATGATAAACGTATGATCTGATTTGACCGCCAAAACTATTTATTGAAATATCAATTAATTGATTTAATTTTTCTTGGCGTTTTTCTTCATTTAGTTGATGTAGTTTAGCTTTTAAAACTTCTAAAGCTTTTTCCTTATTTTGGATTTGGCTTCTTTCATTTTGGCATTGCACTACTATCCCTGTTTCTAAATGCGTAATTCTAACAGCAGAATCAGTTGTGTTTACAGATTGTCCCCCAGCCCCACTAGAGCGATAAGTATCAACTCTAATTTCTTCTGGCCTAATTTCTATTTCTTCAAAATCAGTCATTTTCGGAGTTACACTGCACGAACAAAACGATGTATGACGACGAGCATTACTATCAAATGGACTAATTCTAACTAAGCGGTGAACACCATGTTCTGATTTTAATAAACCATAAGCTTTTTCGCCATCTACTTCAAAAGTAACCGACTTAAGTCCTGCTTCATCTCCATCTTGATAATCTAAAACATTCATTTTGAAACCTTTTTTCTCTGAGTACATCGTATACATACGAAATAGCATTTCTGCCCAATCTTGCGCCTCAGTCCCACCAGCTCCTGGATGAAGTTCGATAATAACACCTGCATCATCATATTCTTTATTAAGTAAGATTTCTATTTCAAAATCTTTTAAATTAACTTCAATATATTCAATTTCTTTTTTGATTTCATTTAAAACATCTTCACCAGCATCAAACAATTCTAGAAAAACAGTTAAATCACTAATCTTGTTATTTAAATCTTGATCTTCTCTTAAGATGTCATTATAGTATTTTATTTTTTGTAATACTTCTTTTGCTTTTTTTTGATCATCATAAAAGTTAACTTTGTAAGTTTTTTCTTCTAATTCTGACTTTAGTTTTTCTATTTTAGGAATATTTAGAGCAGTTTCTAATTCATTAAGTCTTGTTTTGAAATCTTCTAAATACTTAACAATTTCATAACGCTCCATCTTTTACCTTCCACAGCAATTCTTATATTTCTTACCAGAACCACAAGGACAAGGGTCATTACGACTAACTTTTCCTTTTTTATTAACTACTGGCTTTCTCTTAACTTCTGTATCTTCTTTACCTGAAGATGCAGATACTGGTTTTATAACTTCTTCTCTTTGTAAGTTTTGCCTGATTTGAGCTCTATTAATAAACTTAACAGTTTCATGCTCGATTTTATAAATTAAATCTTCAAACTTCTCAAAACCAATTTGACGGTATTGACGTAATGGATCAATTTGAGCATAAGCTTGTAATCTTACAGTATCTCTTAATTCACTCATAGCATCGATATGATCCATCCAGTATGTATCAATTACTCTTAATAAAATAACTTTTAAGAACTCTTTATAAAT
>DAOSSK010000050.1:0-3137 GCA_035377365.1 Bacilli bacterium | reverse complement strand
TTTAGATTTTTACTTGGTAACTTATTTGATTATGATAATAATAAGAATAAAGTAAAATATGAAGATTTAGGAGAAACTGATCAATATATTATTGTAAGACTGAATCAGTTAATTAAAGATGTAAGATGCGCTTATGATGAATATGACTTTGCAACTGTTTATCATTTAGTGTTAAACTATATGACTAACATTTTATCTTCGTTTTACTTAGATTATTCAAAAGATGTTGTTTATGTAGAGGCAGCTAATAGTCTTTTAAGACGCCGTATGCAAACAGTTTTCTATGAGAATTTATTTACTTTAGTTAGACTACTTAATCCAATTCTTCCTCATACAACTGAAGAAGTATACCAAATGATGTCTAATACAAAAGAAAAGTCAGTTTATTTAGAAAATATGCCTGAAGCTAAAGAGTATAAGAATGCTAAGGAATTAGAAGAAAAATATGAAAAGTTCTTAAAATTAAGAGATGATGTTTTAAAGGCCTTAGAAGTTGCTCGTACTAATAAAGTTATTGGTAAATCTTTAGTAAGTAAAGTTATAATTAAGCCAACTAAAGAAGTAAAGGAACTAATTAGTTCATTAAAGACTGACTTAGCTTTAGTTTTTATCGTAGCTGAGTTTAAAGTAGATGATAGCCTAAAAGAAGGCGATGCATATGAATCAGGTTTAATTTATGTAACAGCTAAAGATGGTTATAAATGTGACCGTTGCTGGCAAATTAAAGATGAAGTTGATGAAGACAATCTATGCGCTAGGTGCGCTAAAGTTATAAAAAACAAGGAGGAATAGGATGCCTATTAATTTACATTTTTTTCGTGATAACAGTTTAGATAAGTTAGACTTTGCAAGAGTATTTGACTTTTTTGACCAACTTGGATATTTTGAGATTTTTTATACTGAAGATGATGTACAGATTATCGCTAAGGATGAAGATTTTCGTTTTTCTTATCGTTATTTAATTACTAAGAAAAGTTTAGTAAAAGATATTTATAAGTTAAATCCAAAATATTCAAATGTGAACTTTATGATTGAACTTCCAATTATGATTCCATCATATTTAGCAAAAGAAATCTTTGCAATTATTTCTAAATTATGCCGTAGTTTTGACTTAGCTATTTATCATGATAGTTTTAAAGATGTTCAAGAGTTTAATATTGTAGACTTAGATAATCTCTTTAATAGTATGAGACAAAAGTATATTGAAGATTATGGTTATGGTAATAAGAGACCTTATGATTCTAAGAAGTTAAGTGAGATTTGCAAGTATCAAAGATCAATTGAACAACTTGCTACATTCTATGAAGGAAGAAAGATTACAGTTCTTAAGGTCCAAGCAATCGAAGATTCAATTACTAAAGATTTTGGAATTAGTTGTATGTTTAGAGTAGGAGAAGCTACAATCTTCCCGCCTCATTTAGATTACATCTATGTCCATGATGAGTTAAACAATGTAATCTTAGTTCCAAGAGCTGATTTCTTTAGTATAATGGGTAAGTATTTGATTGAGATTGAGGCAGTACTTCCTGATATGTATATCTTAAGAGAAAAACAAGCAAGAAGCAGTAGGAAGGTTGCATCTAAGTTGAGAAAGTTCGCAATTAATCATATCAATTATACTAACTTAAGATTATGTGATTTAATCGATGAACAAAATAGTTAAAAGAATAATATTTTATATTTTTGGAATGGTAGTAATATCTTATGGTGTTGCATTTATGTTTAAAGCAGGATATGGCCTTCGTTCAATTGATGCATCATCATTAAGTTTAAAGTATTTATTTGATAAACTTACAATTGGGGAAGCGACAATTATTATTAACGTTCTTTTAGTTGTAATTTCAGAATTGATAAAACCATCACTTGCAAGATTACTGGCAATACCAATTAGTTTTGCTTTTGGTTATGCTTTAGATGGGGCTTTATGGACGCTTAAGTGGCTAGAGTTTAATGAGATTACTGGTCCTATTTTCTTTACTTTAGGTGGATTTATGACACCTTTTGGTAGTGCGTTCGTAGTTACAGCTAATTTACCGCCACTAGCAGGTGATACTGTAGTAGGGTCACTTTTATATAGATTTAAAGGTAATGCAGGTAAAGCAAAACTAGGAGCAGAAATTATCTTTTTTGTGATGGCTTTAGTTTTCTGTATTCTAGCTACAATCTTAACGGATTTTAAGTTTACTCAAGGATTGAGTATCTATACAATCTTTTTGTTTGGAATTGCTAGTATCTTTTTCCCTAAGTTTTTAAGTAAAGTACAAGGAGGTTATGAATATGTACAACTCGTATATTGATCACACTTTATTAGGTGCAACAGCGAAAATAAGTGATATCAAGAAATTATGTGATGAGGCTAAACAGTATAGTTTTAAGGCTGTTTGTGTTAATCCTTGTTATGTAAGATTAGCTAAAGAACAATTAAAAGGCTCTAACGTTTTAGTTGCAACTGTTGTTGGTTTTCCTTTAGGAGCTAATACTTTTGAAATGAAAAAAGCAGAAGCTTTAGATGCTATTAAAAATGGGGCTGATGAAATTGATATGGTAGTTAATGTTGGGATGGTTAAAGACCATAACTGGGAATATGTTAGACGTGATATTGAAAAAGTGCACAATGCTTGTAAGATGAACATCCTTTTTGGTAAAAAAACTTTAAAAGTTATTTTAGAGACTTGTTACTTAACTAAAGAAGAAATTGAAGAAGTTTGTAAGATAGCAAGCGAAGTTGGGGCAGATTTTGTGAAGACATCAACTGGCTTTGGCACTGGTGGTGCTAAAGTAGAAGATGTTAAGTTAATGAAAGAGTCAATTAGTCCTTCTATGGAAGTAAAAGCAAGTGGTGGGATTAGAGATCTTGCTACTTTAAAAGCAATGGTTGAAGCTGGTGCTACAAGAATTGGTTGTTCTAGTAGTGTAAAAATTATGGAAGAATTAGGGGAGGAAAAATAATGGCTATACCTACACCGCATATTGAAGCAAAACATAAAGATTTATTTGGAAAAACTGTTTTAATGCCAGGAGATCCTTTAAGAGCAGAATTTATTGCCAAGACATATTTAGAAGACGTAACAAGAGTTAATGGCGTTCGTAATATGTTTGGTTTTACAGGCTATTATAAAGGTAAAAAGGTTTCAGTA
>DAOSSK010000049.1:0-3139 GCA_035377365.1 Bacilli bacterium | reverse complement strand
TCCAGTATGTATCAATTACTCTTAATAAAATAACTTTTAAGAACTCTTTATAAATTGCTTCAGGAAATTGCTCTTGTTTTTCTTTTAATCCTTCATATGATTTTTCAATTAAAAATTCTTGCGCTTCTTCTGGAAGTAATCCTTTTAAATCTTCTTTACTAATAACATCACGTTGGAAATAAATACCATTAATATCTTTATGAAGTTTTAGATGATCAATTTCTTTATTTTTGCGATCACTACTAGCTTCATTAACTAAATCTCTTGCAACATCGGCAATATTCTTATCAATAATTTCTGAAACATCTTCTAAAAATAATACTTGTTCTCTTTCTTCATAGATGATTTCTCTTTGAACTCTTAATACTTCATCATATTCTAAAACAGTTTTACGAGCATCAAAGTTATTACCCTCAATTTTCTTTTGGGCATTTTCTACGAATCTTGAAAACATCTTTGATTCTAGTGGTATCTCATCTCCACCTTCTCTGTTTTGCGTAACATAGTTAAGCATTGTTTCAAATCTTTCACTACCGAATCTTTTTAATAAATCATCTTCAGCTGATAAATAGAATCTTGAATAGCCAGGGTCTCCTTGACGTCCAGCACGACCACGTAACTGATTATCAATTCTTCGTGATTCATGTCTTTCGGTACCAATTACAGCTAAGCCCCCAAGCTCTACAACCCCAGGTCCTAATTTAATATCGGTACCACGACCAGCCATGTTTGTGGCAATAGTAACAGAGCCTTTATTACCAGCATTAGCTACAATTTCTGCTTCTCGTTCAGGTTGTTTTGCATTTAAAACATTATGAGGAACTTTTGCTTTTGTAAGTAACTCTGATAACAACTCACTTGTTTCAATTGCAACTGTACCTAAAAGTACAGGTTGACCTTTTAAATATCTTTCTTTTACATCTTGAACAATATACTTATATTTAGCCGCATTTTTAGAAAAGATTAAATCTGGATCATCAATTCTAATAACTGGTTCGTTTGTTGGAATAACTACTACATACATATTATAGATATTTCTAAATTCTTCTTCTTCAGTTTTTGCAGTACCAGTCATTCCTGATAATTTCTTATACATTCTAAAGTAGTTTTGGAATGTAATTGTAGCAACTGTTCTTGTTTCTTTTTTAATCTCTACGTGTTCTTTAGCCTCTAATGCTTGATGTAAACCTTCTGAGTATTGTCTACCATGCATTAAACGACCCGTAAATGAGTCTACAATAATAACTTTATTATCTTGAACTACATAATCAACGTTTTTCTCCATAATATAGTTAGCTCTTAAAGCATTATTAATATGATGAACTAAAGAAACATATTTTAAATCGTATAAGTTTTCAATAGAAAAGAATCTTTCTGCTTTTTCCATTCCACTTTCAGTTAGAACAGCATGTTTTAATTTAATATCAATATCAACATCTGTTTCTAAATTTAAACTCTTTACAAGTAAATCTGCTTGACGATATAAATTACCTACATCTTTTGCTCCACCTGAGATAATTAGTGGTGTTCTTGCCTCATCAATTAAAATTGAATCAACCTCATCGACAATAGCAAAATTTAACGGCCTTTGAACAATATTTTCTTTATATAAAACCATATGGTCTCTTAAATAGTCAAAACCTAATTCATTATTTGTAGAATAAGTAATATCGGCATTATAAGCTTCTCTTTTCTCTTCAGGAGTAATTTCTCTTAAGTTTAAACCTACAGTTAAACCTAAAAACTTATATACTTTACCCATCTCTTCAGCGTCCCTTGAAGCTAAGTATTCGTTAACTGTAACAACGTGAACACCTTCACCACTTAAAGCATTTAGGTAAGCGGGCATTGTTGAAGTAAGAGTTTTACCCTCTCCTGTCTTCATTTCCGCAATATTACCCCCATGCAAAGCAAAAGCCCCGATTACTTGCACTTTATAAGCTCTTAGGCCTAAAGTACGATCAGCGGCTTCTCTTACTGTCGCAAAAGCTTCAACTGCAATATCATCTAAAGTTTCACCATTAGCTAATCTTTGCTTGAAAATAACAGTTTTTTCTTTCAACTGTTCATCTGTTAACTTACGGTATTCATCTTCTAGCGCCATTACCTTATCAGCTTGTTTTGCGTTTCTTTTATATTCTTTGTATCCAGGATCAAATAATGATCTAAACATAATATCACATCCTTTTTTGTCTATTATAAGTTTATCACATTTACCTAAATTTTTCAAGACATATCACTATCGCAAAAAACAAAAAACTCCTAAGTTTCCTTAGGAGTTTTATCTATTCTTGTCTTCTTTTTTTACGTCTTGAGATAATATTAATAACAACAGATAACACTAATATTGAAGCAATGATAACAATAACTTTAGTTTTATCATCAAAACCTGCTTTTACATAAACAGGTGTTAAAACAGTATTACCGTTTTCTAATACTTCTTCTTTCCAAGAATCAAACTTATAACCTGCTTTTTTAGGCGCTTCAATATCATCTAGTTTAGTTCCACTTTGCTTTAAAATATTACCATTTTCATCATAATAAATATAAACATTTTCCGCTAAAACAGCTGTATATGTTTTATCTTCAGTTGCTGCTACAACTTCACTATCCCACTCAACTAAATAATATCCTTCTACAGCAACAGTTGGCGCTGTAGGGAATCTACCATATAAAAGGTTCTCCGTTTTTACAACTTCACTATTAACTACAAACTTAATTTCATAAACAATATCTTCTAAAATGGCACTAACTATTGTATCTTCTGCCACTTTACTATTTATTTCACCAGACCAAGCAATAAACTTTTTACCAGCAGGAACAAAACTACTATCAAGTTCAATTGCAGGTGGATATTCATTATAAGCAACCTCTTCTTCATGAACCATAGTATCTAATACATAGTACTTTACACTATAGTGACTATTTTTCAAAATTGCATTAATCGTCATCGTACTACTTACACTAGATAAGTCTTGATCCCAACTAATAAATATCTTATCTTCTGGTAAATTTTTAGGGCGAATATGTGAAAAATTAGTTCCAGGTGCAACATTTTCAATAACTCTATCTACAGCACCATCTGCCATAAAAGTAAGTGTACAAACATAAGTTTCATAACGAGCATATAAATCTAAAT
>DAOSSK010000048.1:0-3172 GCA_035377365.1 Bacilli bacterium | reverse complement strand
TATTTAATGTAGTTTGTGTAGTTTTATTCTTGCCGCTTGCTCAAGTTTTTGTAAGGATAAGTAAATTTATAATTAGAGATAAGATAGATCCAGATCGTAAAGTAATTCGTTTAGAAGAAAGATTTTTAAAAACACCAAGAATTGCTTTAGATCACTTGCAAAAAGAAATTGCAATTATGGCTCATCTTGCAACTGATGTTTTAGAGCATGCATATCAAGCATTTTTAAAACAGGAAGTATCGGAGAAAGAAAGAATTATAGAAGAAATTGATTATATTAATAATGCTAATAAACAATTAACTAATTATTTAGTAAAAATCACCTCAAATGACTTAACCAAAAAGGAACAAGATGTTAGTTCTAATTTGTATTACGTTATTAGTGATTTAGGAAGGGTAGCTGATCTAGCGCATAACTTTACAAAATATACAGATAGTTATGTTTATGAAAAATTAGTATTTACAGATGAAGCATTTTCAAGGCTAGATCTTATGTTTTTAAGAGTCAAACAACTAGCTAATGAAATGATTATGATATTTAATGATGATGAAGAAGCATCAATTGAACTTGTAGATAAACTAGAAGCAGAAATTGATACTTTACGAGAACAATTAATCGATGAACATATAGAAAGACTTAACTGTGGTAAATGCCAAGCTAATTCAAGTCCAGTTTGGATTAACTTAGTTAGCAATTTAGAAAGGGCAGCTGACCATATGGCTATGGCATCACATTTAGTAATAGAAGGAGGAAATAAACAATGAAAAAGTATGGATCGTACAGTTTAATTAAAAGTTTACTTTTTGAAAGAATTGGAGGTAGCAAAGAAGAATTAAAAGCTGCGAAGATTATTCAAGAAGAACTTAAAAAAGATGGAATCGAATCTCATTTAGAAGAATTTGAAATTGATTCTTTTGAGATTATGGAAGCAAAATTAGAAGTATTAGAACCTAAGTATAAGGAATATACTGTTACAGGTATTGGAAGAAGTGGCTCTACTCCAGATGAAGGAATTGAAGCTGAACTTGTTTATATTGAAAATGGACATGATGTAAATTTAGAAAATGTAGAAGGTAAAATTGTGTTAGTTAATGCTTTTTATCCTTTGAAACTTTATAAAAAATTAGTTGAAAAGAAAGTTGCGGGAATTATTGCTTTAAGTGGTTCATTATATGATGATCCAAAGAAAACTGATTTACACATTTTAGCTTATCGTGATAAAATGATTGAAGCAGGTAGAATTCCTGGAGTTACTTTAAGAATTAAAGATGCTCATGAACTAGTTAAAAGTAAAGCAAGTAAAGTAAAGCTTACTTTAAAACAAGAAGAAATGAAGAAAACATCACATAATGTTGTTGCAGAGATTAAAGGCAGTGAATATCCTGAAAAGGTAGTAGCATTTAGTGCTCACTATGACTCTGTAAGATTTTCAGAAGGAGCTTATGATAATGCAACTGGTTCTGCTACAATCTTAGAAATTGCAAGACACTTTAAGAAAAATCCACCAAAGAGAACTTTAAAGTTTGTATGGTGTGGATCAGAAGAAATGGGACTTTTAGGATCTAAGGCTTATGTAGAAAAGCATCAAGAAGAACTTGCAAAATATGAACTAAATATCAACTTAGATATGACAGCTGTTGTTTTAGGTTATGATATTGCTCGTTGTACTACTGAAATGGGTTTAGTTAACTATATTAACTATTTAGGTAAAGAAGTAGGATTTGCAATTGATGCAAGTCAAGGAGTATATTCATCAGATTCAACTCCATTTGCGGATAAAGGTGTACCTGCTTTGAGTTTTGCTAGGATTGCACCTCGTGGAGGAGCTGAAATCCATAGTAGAAAAGATGATGATAAATTCTTAGATAAAGATAATTATTATGAAACTTGTAAGTTTATTATTGGATTTTCTGAAAAGATGGTTAATTCACATGTTATGCCAGTTGAAAGATCTATTCCTGAGAATATGCGTTTAGAACTTGATTATTATTTAGGAATTAAAGAAAGACCAGATGGTCCAAGAAGAGGATTTTAGATGCAAAAAAGTTTTTCCAAATATTTAAAAAGTAAAAAGCCAGTAATGGCTGTTTTACTTGATAGACTACAAGACAAATATGAGCATGTTGGGATCTTAGGAACTGACACTATGGCTTCTGTTTGTTATGTAGACTACCATAGTAGCAATGTAGGGGAAGCTAGTGATGACTGTGGTTTTGTAATCAAAGTTGTTCATGATGGTATTTATTCTGAATATGCTACGAACGAACTAACTATGAGAAGGTTAGATAAAATTGAAGAAAAGATTGATGAACTTGTAAAAGCTAATATGAAAACAAAAAAAGTTGGTTTAAAATTAGCCGAAGAAGAAAAGCTTACTCAGTCTTTTTCAAGAAGAAATAAAGGTAAATACTTAAGCGAAGAAGAAATTATTGCTGGACTAAAAGAAACTGTTGATTTATTTAAACAAGAAGAGAAAATTGTTCATGCTGGCGCTAGATTTGTAGTTGAAGAAGTATCAAAAGTTTACTTAAGCAAAAACAAAGATTTAGAGCAATACTATTTCTTCCCAAGTGCATTTATTTATAGTGTTGCAGCTGATCAAGGTAAAACACAAATGTTTTATAATTCAGTTGATGATATTTCAATGAGTAAAGTATTAAAAGCATTACCTAAAAAGGTTAAAGAAACAGCTAGTGTTGCAAGAGAGTTACTAGTTGCTGAAAATCCTGAACCAGGTATTTATGACGTAATTACAGCTCCTTCAATTTCCGGATTAATTGCTCATGAAGCATTTGGTCATGGAGTGGAAATGGATCAATTTGTAAAGGATCGTGCTTTAGGTAAGGAATATATTAATAAACCTGTTGCATCTAACCTTGTTTCGATGAGAGATGGAGCAGCAAGTTGCTTTGCAATTGCTTCATATTTCTTTGATGATGATGGAGTTTTAGCACAAAATACTTTAGTAATTGATAAAGGTATTTTAAAGCAAGGTATTTCTGATATAAATGCCGCAAGTCAATTAGGTACTAAACCTACTGGTAATGGTAGAAGACAAGCATATGATCATAAGACATATACAAGAATGACTAATACTTTCTTTGAACCAGGTAAAGACAAACTTAAAGATATGATTAAGAGTATTGAATATGGTTATTTAATTGATGTTACT
>DAOSSK010000047.1:0-3259 GCA_035377365.1 Bacilli bacterium | reverse complement strand
ATTTTAGAAGCTCTTTCGATAATTTCTAAATGTCCGTTAGATACGGGATCAAAAGAACCTGGATAAATACATATACTCATATTAGTTCTCCTTTTCGTATATTATACCATAAATTAACAAATTATGAAATAAATATCAAGTAAAAAGCATTGAGGATATTAAAATTGTGTGATATAATATATAAAGAAATAAAAAGGTGATATTTATGGAAAAGAAAGAAGTAAGAACAAGATTTGCACCCAGCCCAACAGGGTTTATGCATATTGGTAATTTAAGATCGGCATTATATGGTTATTTGTTTGTAAAGAAACATAATGGTCAAATGATTTTAAGAATCGAAGATACTGATGTAGAACGATATGTAAAGGGTGCAGTAGAAGTAATTTATAAGACTTGTGATGAAGCAGGTGTAATTTTTGACGAAGGGCCACGTGAAGGTGGGCCTTATGGACCATATGTTCAAAGTGAAAGAAAACCTATCTATTTAGAACATGCTAAAAAGCTTGTTGAACAAGGAGATGCTTATTATTGTTTTTGTGATAAAGAAAGACTAGAAACAGTTACTTTTATGGGAACAAAACGTTATGATAAACATTGTTTAAGTTTAAGCAAAGAAGAAGTTCAAAGAAGACTTGATGCAGGTGAATCTTATGTTATTCGTCAAAATATCCCAATTGAAGGAGAGTCTAGTTACACAGACCTTGTTTTTGGTGAGATTACTGTTCCAAATAAAGATATGGAAGATAACATCTTAATTAAATCAGATGGTATGCCTACATATAACTTTGCTCATGTAGTTGATGATCATTTAATGCATGTTACTTATGTTATTAGAGGAAATGAATATTTATCGTCTACTCCAAAATATAATTTATTATATGATGCATTTGGTTGGGAAAAACCACAATATATTCACTTAACACAAATTATGAAAGATGAAACAAGAAAGTTAAGTAAGAGACATGGCGATGCTAACTTTGATGACTTTATTAGAAAAGGTTATTTACCTCATGCAATTGTAAACTATATTGCTTTATTAGGCTGGAGTCCTAAAGGAACACAAGAAAAATTTACAATGGAAGAGTTAATTGAAAACTTTTCAGTTGAAGGTTTATCTAAATCAAATAGTATTTTTGATGAAAAAAAAAATGGATTGGTAAATTGCCAATATATTAAGGAATTAAGTTTTGAAGAATTTTATAAATATGCTTTACCATACTTTGAAAAGTCAAGCATTAATGGTCGCTATGATTATGAACCATTTGCAAGACTTCTTCAAACAAGAATTGAAATCTTTAGTGAGATTCCAGAAAAGGTGAAGTTTATAGATGAATATCAAAGATTTCCAAGCGAGAAGTATGAAAATCAAAGATTCAAAATAGATCAGGAACTTGCTTATAATATTTTAAAGAGTTATTTAGAAAAAGCGGAAAAAGTAGACTTTTCTGAAGATGCTTGGAAAGAATTAGTGAAGGAAGTAGCTGATTTATATCAGTTAAAACAAGGTGCTGTTTACTCTACAATGAGATGGGCGATCGCTGGTGTTGATGTAACTCCAGGTGGGTTTGTAGAGATAGCAGTAATATTAGGAAAAGAAAAGTCAATTAAAAGATTAAAACAATCTTTAGCTTGGCTAAAAGAAGATTTAGGAAAGTAAAAGGGGAAGATTATGAAAATAACAAAGAAAGATTATAAAGAAATATTAGAAGCATGTTTAGAAACAGGTGCTGATTTTGCGGAGATTTACCTTGAAGATAAGATTGCTAATAACTATGCGATGATTAACGGGAAGTTAGATAGAGCTAATAGTAGCAATCTATACGGAGCAAGCATTAGAATCTTACAAGGAGTAGAAGAATCATTTGGTTATACTTCTGATTTAAGTAAAGAAAACTTACTTAATCTAGCAAGGAAGTTAAATGCTAGCTTTAATGCTCCAAAGCAAAAAATTAAATTTACGTTAAAAGAAGAAGAAACACCAAAGATTATTTTTGTGGAAAGAAGCGCTAGCAAAACTAAACTAAAAGAAAAGATTAAATTATTAGCAAGAGCAGAAAAAGGCTTAAGAAGCTTTGATTCTAAAGAAATCATTAGAACTAATGCTGTATTAACAGATGAAGAACAATATATTACAGTTATTAATACTTTAGGAGTAATCAAAAAAGATTTAAGAAGTCATTTACGTCTTTCAGTATCAGCTGTTGCATCAGATGGTAAAAATATGCAAGATGCATTTAGCTCAAAAGGTGGTAACTGTGGTTATGAACTATTTGATAATTTTGATATTGAAAAGATGGGCTATGAGACTAGTGAAACTGCAGTTAAAATGCTTCATGCTGATGAAATGAAAAGTGGTAAGATGACTGTAGTTATTGATAATGGTTTTGGTGGAGTATTACTTCACGAAGCTTGTGTTCACTCGTTAGAAGCAACATCAGTAGCTAAAGGTAGTTCAGTATTTTGCAATATGCTTGGAAAACAAATAGCTTCACCTATCGTAACTGCTATTGATGATGGTACTATTCCAAATGCTTGGGGATCATTAAATATTGATGATGAAGGCAATGAAACTAAGAGAAATGTTTTAATTAAAGATGGTATTTTACAATCATACTTAGTAGATTTTAGAAATGATCGTACGATGAAGCATGGCATTACTGGTAGTGGTAGAAGACAAAACTTCAAATATTCACCAACATCAAGAATGACTAATACATTCTTTGCTCCTGGAGATTCTACATTTGAAGAGATTATTAAAAATACAGAGTCAGGATTCTTTGCTAAGAGTATGGGTGGTGGAAGTGTTAACCCAGCAACTGGAGAATTTAACTTTGCTGTTAATGAAGGTTATTTAATTGAAAATGGAAAGATTACAAAACCAGTAAGAGGAGCTACATTAGTAGGTAGTGGTGCTGAGATTTTAGCTAATATTGATATGATTGCTAACAACTTAGAGTTCTCTTATGGTATGTGTGGATCTTTAAGTGGACAAATCCCAACAATCGTTGGTCAACCAACAATTAGAGTTCAAAACATCACTGTTGGTGGAAAGGGGAATTAAGATGGATTATAAGAAAATATTAGAACAAGGTAAAAAGTTAGGCTTTTCTGATTTAGAATTTCAAATTTCTAGTAGTACATCTTTATCAATTGATGTATTTAAAGGAAAGGTAGATAAGAACCAAGTTCATAGTGATTTTTCAATTGTTTTAAGTGGTTTATATAAAGATCAACTTGCCTCTGTTTCTACAACAAACAA
>DAOSSK010000046.1:0-3300 GCA_035377365.1 Bacilli bacterium | reverse complement strand
TTGAGAAGTTAAAGTATCGCTGGGCTGCTATGAATCCATCTTTTTCAGATGAAGAAGAGGAAGATAACTTAATTTATTTTGGAGCTATGCCTTTAGATCCAGCTTTATCGGACAGGTTTCCTTTTATTATCGAAGTTCCTGAATGGGATAGTTTAAGTAAAGAAGATAGGAAAAAGATGCTTTATGATGCTGATAAAGGTAGACATGAATTTCCTGTTGATATTAAGGAGTTAGTTGATAAGGTAAAAGCTAAGATTAAGGAAATAAGTGTTAGCAAGCAAGAAGAAATATCTAATTATATTTTAGCTTTAATGGATGTTTTAAAGGGTAGTTTAGGATATGTTTCTGCTAGAAGAGCAACGATGTTTCAAGAAACATTAATTGCTATTTATGCTTCGATGCTTGTTTTAGGAGAATATACTGGGGATGTTCCTACACTTGATGACAGTGTATATTTGCATATTCAAACTAGTTTGCCTTTTATTGTAAATCAAAGGATAGAGCGAAGGTTACTACTTACTGTAGCTGCTAGGTCATTAGAGATAGCGCAAATAGGCGATGCAATAACAAGAAAATTGTTACTAACAACAGATCCTTTAAAACAAATTAAATTTGCTGTTGTAAATAGAATTGCTATTGAAGCTGAAACGTTAAGTGAGGTAATTACAAGCTCAATTAGTCGACTTTCTACTCATAAAAGAAGGGCTATGGCTTTAATATCTTATTTAGTTTTTAAGGAAAATAAAGATATTTATGCTACTGTTATTGAGACTTTAGCAATTGAAGTTAGACCTGTTTTTGAAACAAGAAGAGTAGATATAATGGAAGAAGCGAGAGTTAAAGTTTTAGCTGATCATATTGATACTTTAATGAGTGGTGTTGATGAAAATGAAAATTATTATAAATATTTAAATAATTTGTTGTATTCATTTTTACTACCTAGAACTAGTCAAAGTTTTTATTCAAATGAAGAAATAGACATTTTGTTTCATTTCTTTATTGAAATATGGAAAGAGTTGGTTGAATGAGAAGACCTCGAGATAGTAGAGTTGTTTTTGAAAAGTATCAATTAGGTTATTATTTAATTTTTCACCCAGAAACTATGGCGAAAATATTAAATACAACAGTAGAAGAATTGCCTTTAGCTGTAAAAGAATATGTAGATAATAACCCTTATCTTCATGAAAGTAAGAAGAAACCGAAATCTTATATGCTTGGTGAATACTATTTTATGAATAAAGAACTTAAAGTAGAATATGAAGCAGAAATTTGTGAAGATTTAGAGTTATTGATTTTAGTTTTGTGTTCCACGGTTAGGGATATTTACATCCCTAACCGTAAGCTTAGCTTTGAAAAAAGCAAGTTTAATAAAGTATTGTTTTTTCCGAAAGAGGAGGTGGAAAGATGAATAGTGAAGAACTTATTAAAAAAAGGATTTATTCAGTAATGCCTGTTAGCTCTATGCATATGATGGAATTTCTTAAAGTTTTGGAAATTAGGTTTACAGATGATGTGCCAACAGCCGCCATAACTTCTAGGGTTAGACCAAAACTACTTTTAAATAAAGCTTTTATTGAAAAGTATTGTAAGACTGATGAACATTTGTTTATGTTAATAATGCATGAGATTTATCATATTATTTTGGGTCACACTAGACTTTTTGATAATCATACAATGTTAGATAATTTAGCTTTTGATGCAGTTATTAATGCGATTCTTTGCCGATTATTTCCAAAAGAAGAATATGTTTCATTTTTTAAAAATCTTAATTATGACAACGTGTTTCCTTCGTGTCTTTTAAGGCCTATAGGTGAAAATACACCTGTAAAGTTTCATAAAATCTTAAACAATCTTTATGATTCTTATACAGGTACTTATTTTGAAGTTTATGAGATTATTTGTAATACTTTAGGTGATAAGTTATTGAAAGATAATTTTATTTTACTAGGAAATCATAGTGATAATTATGCTAGCAGGGATCCCTTACTAAAGGATATGATTGATTCAATTACTAATAATTGGCAAATTGGTATTTCTGGTGGAAGAAGAATTGGGAGTTCTCCGATTGAGAAAATAATTGATTTTCAATCTGTGAAAAGGGATAATCAAATTAAGATGCAAAGACTATTAAATAAAGCAGGGATGAATTTAGGAGTAGTTCCTAAAATGAGAATTTCTAATGAACTTGGGAAAACAGAAATAGAAGGATTTATTCCAAATTTTAAAGATAGGACAGTGCTATCAAAAACTATTTTATATGGTAGGCCATTACTTTATAATAGGGAAATAGATTTAATCAAACCAGTTTCTGATACTGAACTTAAAACCTTAGTTTATTTAGATGTTTCTGGTTCTGTTGTTAATAGTATTAATAGTTTAGCATCATTATTATTAAAACCTTATAAGAATGGAGAGTGTTTATTATTTGTCTTTTCTACAATTGTAGATGAAGTCACTTATAAAGACTTTAAAGAGGGAAAATATAGAACAACTGGAGGTACAGATATAAACTGTATTTTTGATCATTATTTTTCTTTACCTAAAGCTAAGCAAACCAAAAAGATATTAATCTTAACTGATGGTTATACTGGTAGAGTAAATAATAGGTTTTATAATGAAATTAAAAGGAAGAAATTGGAAATCTATTGTGGTCTTTTTGGTGAATATTATACAAGAGATGATTTACAACCAATTATAAAGTATTTTGAGAAGTTTAAGTATTTATGAAATTAGTAGCAGAATATGTATCACCAGGACATCCTGATAGACTGTGTGATCAAATTGTAGAGTCGATTGTTACATTTGTAACAACTAAAGATAGAGAAGCACTTTGTAGTTTAGAATGTGCTGTTTCTAATAAGAAAGTATTTATTGATGGTGTGATAGTAGCAGGCAAAGATGCCTTAGTTATCACAAATAGTGAAATTAAAGATGTAGTAAAGAAGGTTTATTATGATGCAGGTTATAATGATAGTAATGAAACATCTTATAAGTGGGAGCCATACTTAGAGGATTTAGAGATAATATTAGATGTAAATATTGAAACTTTAGTAGATGGTGAACGCAGGATAAGAAAGTATAGTGATGATCAAAATATAGTAACTGGCTATGCAATTAATTCTAAGGAAACTGATTACTTGCCTATAGCTCATTTTCTTGCAAACTTTATTGGCAGAAAAATAGTAGAATATAGAGATGCTACAATTTTTGGCCCTGATTTTAAAGTTTTAGTTCAACTAAATTATTCTGGTAGTGTATATACTTGGGATAGACTAACTGTAAGTATTCATCATAATAGAA
>DAOSSK010000045.1:0-3450 GCA_035377365.1 Bacilli bacterium | reverse complement strand
AAAGCTATTTCTTTTTCTAAATTCTCTAGTTCTAAAAGTAAGTCCATCTTCTTGTGATCATAATTAAAGAATTCATCATAACTTACTTCTGTTCTTGCTAAGAATGAATCTTTCTTTTCTTGATACTGTTTTAAGAAAGATAAACTTTTCTCTGTTCTTTCTATTACATCATCGTTTTCTGAAACATCAATTAAAATAGTTTCTTCTTCAGTTGGGATTAGCATAACTAACCCTGACTTTTGTAATTCCGAAAGAAGCTTTTCCTTTTCTTCTTTTAAAGCTACAATTTTAGCTTTCTTCATTGAAACAATCATCTAGCAAGCACCTCATTTAAAATGAAGGTAGTCGCTTTAGCTTTGTTTTTAGAAGCCTCTTGGGTAATAAGTTTAGCATCTTCTTTAACTTTTAATTTTAGATCTTCATTTAGTTTTAAAATCTCTGCATCATTAGCTTCAATTGATTTATCGATTTTTGTTTTAGTTTCTTTTTCAATCTTTAAAACTTCTTTATCAATCTCTGCTTTAACTGCTTCTTCTTTTAATTCTAAATCACGTCTAGCATTAACTCTTAAATCTTCAGCCTTCTTTTCCGCCAGCTTAATTGATTCTAAAATTGACATCTCATCACCACCTTTTCTTTAATTCAACTGATATATTATATCATATTAAACTTAAATCTACAAGAAAGAAATAATACCTTAATCTATTAAAAATAAGCCTTTTTAAAGGCTTATTTGCTTTATTTAATAATCTCTTTTTCTTCTAAATAACTAACTATTTTATCTAAACTGCTATAGTCTAATTCATCAACTTTACCATTATAAACATCAATGATTTTTTGATTTTGCGGATCTTTCTTTAAAAACATTTTAAAAACAAATTTAATAATTTTCTTATCAAATCCTTTTAAGTTTGGATAGTCCATACTACCAACTAAATGAAAGAATTTAATTTTTTCTAATAAAGGCTTTTTAATTAATTTCTTGTTTTGCGTTCTTACATCTTCTTTAAGTTTATCATCTAAATTAGGATTTCCTAAAGAAACAGTAACTACTATTAATCTAGCATCGTTTCTTAACTTCTTAGCTGTTTTCTTTAAGCCTCTAACTTTACCAGCATAAATACCACCTAAATAAATAACATTATCATATGCTTTTAAGTCAGTAACTTCCTTATAGTCTGCAAGATAAATTCCTGTTAATTCACTTAACCTTTCAGCGTATTTCCTACTAGATCCGTATTTACTACCATAGACAATTAAATTCTTCATAAGCTTCTCCTATATTTTTATTTTATCATAAAACAAAAAGAAAACTCTTTACTTTACTAACTATTTACAAAGCTTTTATTTATAATTTTCTTTTCTTAAGATAAAAGCATAGCTCTCTTTTAGTTTGCCACTAGCACTAGGTAATTCAATTTCTTTATATAAGCTTAATCCATTTTTTTCAATTACCTTTTGTGATTGAGGATTATCTTTATAACACGTAATCATAATAAAGTCTAGTTTTACTTCTTCAAACAAGTATTTAATAACTTCCTTTACCGCTTCCGGCATTAGGCCCTTTCCCCAATAATCTTTTGATAGTATATAACCAATTGCTCTTCCCTTTAAAGAATCAAGTTCAGGAAATAGTCTTTCAAAATATTGTTCTACACCTAATGAACCAATAACCTTACCATTTTTTTCTACAGCAAAAGTTCTTTTATTAGCAATAAAACGATCTAAAATTGTTTTTGATTCCATAATACTAGTATGTCTATTCCAGCCAGCCATAACACCTACACCTTCAACACTTGCATACTCGTAGAAGTCATCTAAATCTGTTTCTTTCCAAGGTCTTAAAGTTAGTCTTTCTGTTTTTAAGATAACATTGCTTAAATCAATATCAGCGTTCATAAGTTCACCTCTTATAATTAATAAAATTATATCATTTTTATTTGTTTTTCTCAACACATCTAAATAAAAAAGCCCCCAGTTAAAAGGACCCTAAAAAAATATAACTACTTATTTCATTACTTTTTCAAACCTAAACACTCTTGAATCAAGATTTTCACTGAAATTATCAGCTAAATCTAATGACTCTTTATGTTTGGTATTATAGAACTCAACTATCTTAAACTTTAATTTGTTTACATAAAAATGAATATTACGTACATCAAAATATGGTGTAGTTGCTTCCCAAACTTCTACTTCAGGATATAAACTTTCAATTTCTTTCCACATCTTTTGACCAATACCATGTCCTTGATATTCAACCTTCACAAATATAAAATCTAATAAACCTCGTTTTGCTTCTGGGTAAAGAATAACTATTGCACCACCTAAAATATGGTCTTCATCATCTACCATAACATAAGCATGGGAACCATTTTCATGTAAGCTTTCCTCAATTTCTGAATCGGGTACTACTTCTGTTTCTTTCTTCCCAGTAAATGATTCATAACCATATTGGAATGCTTCTTGCAATAGTTTCTTGTATAAGGTGAGATCTTCATCGTTCAATAATTTTAGTTTCATAAATTCTCCTTTCAACTAATTTTATTACTAATATATTTTACTCCTTTTTTTCTACTTTGCAACAAAAATCTATAATTAAAATTAGGGTGCATTTACACTGCTTTTCAAGTATTTTGCACCCTAATTATTTAAAATTGTTTCCAACATTCTTCTTTCATAAACTCTTTTATTTCATCATTATCACGGTCTTCATAATAACCAACTAATAATTGTTTAAATTTCGGAACATTTTCTTCCTGAATCATTAATAAACCGCCACCATTTGCTATTAAAAAATGATTAGCAAAGATAACAGAAGATCTTTTATTACCATCAATAAATATTTGCGTTTTCATGCAATATAAACAAAGGTCAATAGCTCTATCTATTACTTCATCTTCCCTATTTACAATTTTATCTATATTTTCCTTTACATCTATCTCAATTGGAATAGTAGGCTTATAAGTAGAGCCAGTGATAGAAACAGGAACGCTTCGTATTTTACCACCATATTCGTAAAAACCTTCATTTACGAGTTCAGCAATCTTACACAATATATAATAATGAGTTTTAGAAGCAATAACATCTTTATCCAACGTAAATTCCCAAGCATGTTTTAAGTTTAGTATTTTTAAAACATCAGTCGGCTTCATATTACTAATTTTGCCATTTTCAATAATTGTTTCAGTTTGCGGAAATGTTGTTGCTATTCCTTCTAAAATTGCTTGACTATAAATATAATTCTTCATATTTGCTCTCGCAAAATCTATATTCATCAATATTCTTGAAGTTAAATCTTTTTCTTCATAACCAAGTAAAACTAATTCTTTATCAATAGCTCTAATTCTCTTCTTATATTCTCTAGCATTTCTAAGTTGCCTTGAAATCATTTCATAAAGTTCATCACTATACACATCTACATAATTTGAAGTATTTTTTCCAAGAACTCTT
>DAOSSK010000044.1:0-3487 GCA_035377365.1 Bacilli bacterium | reverse complement strand
GTATACCATAAATCTTTCTTTCCTTCTATAACAACTTCCTTAGCTGTATCAAAAGAAAAGATTTTCTGGCAAGCTTTATCTTTTTTGAAGATTCCTTTTTGGTATCTTTTGATTAATCTTGCCAAAGTAAAACGTGTCACCTTCTTCGCAACTACTAAGTCCAATAGGCCATCATCAACTAAAGCATCTGGGCCCACATAATAACTACCACCATAGTAATTACCATTAGCACATACTGCTAGAATAGCTTTATTATTGAAAAACTCTTTACCATCTTTCATAATTAACATTGGTTTAGAAAGACGAGAAAAAATCCCCAAAAATACTGCTAAGTGATAAGCCATTTTTCCACTTACTAAAGGCATACGTCTTAATTTCTCCATATAGTGGACAACTACTGCATCAAAGCCAATATTGCAGACATTTAAAGCATAACGATCGTTAACTTCTAAAACATCTACCTTCTTTATATCATAATTACCTTTAAAATAACTTAAATCTATAAAGTTTTCTCTTTCTCCAAATGCTTTTATATAATCATTGCCACTACCAACAGGAAAACAAGCTAAATAAACGTTATCCTTCATAATACAAGCACTACCAACTTCGTTTAAAGTTCCATCACCACCACATGCAATGATAGCTAATTTGCCTTCTACTTTCTCAATATATTCTTTTGTATAGTGATAAGCATCTAGTTTTCCTTTTGTAAGGTAATAATCATAATTACCCGAACCAAAAACTATATTTGCTTGCTCTAAAATAGCTTCGCTAGTATCTTTTTTACCAGCCGCAGGATTAATAATAAATAAATACTTCATAACAACCTTCTTTATTTTAATTCATCTAAAGGAATCATTGTTAGCTCAATTCTTGCTTTCTTTAAATCAACAGAAACTACCCAAACAGTTACAATATCTCCAACTGATAAAACATCTAGTGGATGCTTAATGAATCCTTTGCTCATTTTAGATACATGGACTAAACCATCTTCTTTTACACCACAATCGATAAAAGCTCCAAAGTTAGTTACATTTCTAACTGTACCTTCTAATTTCATTCCACGAAGTAAATCTTCTAATTTTAAAACATCGCTTCTAAGTAATGGTTTATCAAACTGATCACGTGGATCTCTTAAAGGCTCTGCTAGTGAATCTAGAATATCATTATATGTATAGATACCTATTTCCTCTAATCCTTGGTTTTTATAAAAACCTTCACGATGTAAATTCTCAATTTGGTCTCTTAATTCAAGACTACCAATATCTTCTTTAGTTTTTTCTAATTTTTCTAAAATTAGTTCAGTAGCTTTATAACTTTCAGGGTGAATTGATGTCATATCAAGTTTTTCGTTACCTTCTGGTATTCTTAAAAAACCAATACATTGTTCATATGTTTTTTCGCCAATACCCTTAACATTCTTAATTTCTTCACGATCCATAAATTCACCATGTTCGTTGCGATAATCAACAATATTACTAGCTGCTCTCTTATTTAATCCCGAAACTCTAGTAAGTAAAGGAACTGATGCGCTATTAATATTAACACCTACATCATTAACTACATCTTCAACAACAACATCTAATTGTTCTTCTAATTTCTTTTGACTTACATCATATTGATATTGACCAACACCAATTGACTTAGGATCAATTTTAATTAACTCACTTAATGGATCTTGTAATCTTCTAGCGATTGATGCAGCTGATCTTTCTTCAACAGCTAAATTAGGAAACTCTTCAATTGCCAGTTTACTAGCAGAATAAATAGATGCTCCCGCTTCATTTACAATAATATATTCAATATTCCTATTTTTAAATTTAGGATCATCTTTAATATCTTTTAATACAGAAGCTACAAAACTTTCTGTTTCTCTTGATGCAGTACCATTACCGATTGCAATAATCTCAATGTTGTATTTATCTAAAAACTCAACTAAAGTTTGTTTAGATTGAATATATTGACGATCTTCAACTGTAACTTCTTGCTTTTCTGTTTTAGGGTTAGGGAATATTTTACCAATATCAAGTAATTGGCCAGTAGAAGATACAGCTGCAAGTTTACAACCTGTACGATAAGCAGGGTCTATACCTAAAACATTTTTCCCTTTCATCGGTGGAGTAAGTAAATATCTCTTCAAATTCTCCGCAAAAACAAAAATCGCTTGATCTTCTGCTCTTTCTTTAAGCTCATTCCTTACAAAAGTTTCTGTAGTTGAACGCATTAATCTTAGATAACCATCTTCAATTGCTTCAAATACATAAGGTGCTGTAATTGAATTTTCATTATCACCCACAACTCTTCTATTTAAAAATCTAATTGCACGCTCTTGGTTATCTAAAATACTTACCTTTAAAACACCTTCAGCTTCACCACGATTGATTGCTAGTATGCGATGGTTTTTAATTTCCCCAATCGGTTCTTCATAATTATAATACATTTCATATTTACTTAAAGGATCTTTTTCTGCACCATCTTGTGTTATCTTTGTTTCAATATTTTCTTCTCTAAAGAAATCTCTCATCCTATCTTTATATTTAGGATCATCAGCAACTTTCTCCGCAATTATATCTTTAGCTCCTTGTAATGCTTCCATTTCATCTTTAACAACAAGTTTCTTTTCTTCAAGTTCTTTAGTAACTTCCTTAGTAATATATTTAGCTGCTTCTTTTAAAACATCTTCCTTTTTCCCCATAGGAAAAGAAAGCAAATAATTAGCCAATGGCTCTAAACCTTTTTGTTTAGCTCTACCTGCTCTTGTTTCTTTCTTTTGCTTGAATGGTTCATATAAATCATCTACAGTTTGCTTGATCTTCGCAGCCATAATTTCTGCTCTTAATTCTTCAGTTAACTCACCAACTTTTTCAATTTTCTTAATTGTCTCTTCTTTTAAAGCTGCAAGTTCAACGCCATATTTCCAAGCATTGTAAATTGATCTAATTTGTTTCTCATCTAAACCACCAGTTGCTTCTTTACGATACCTAGCGATAAAAGGAACAGTTCCACCTTCTTCAATCAATTTTAAAACAGCATCAATTTGCTTGACGCTAACATCATTATCTCTAGCTATTTCTAGCTTGATTTCATTTGATACATAATCTTCAACCATCACTAACCTCCAAACAAAATTAATTTTTGTTTTCTAAAAGCTTAATTAGATAATACATTATCCTAACACTAGCTTTTTCTCTTATTAAATTACGATCACCACTAAAAACATCATTATATAAATAAAGTTCATCGTTAATCATAATCCCAAACCACACCGAGCCAATTGGTAAATCTTTACTTCCTCCACTTGGACCGGCAATCCCTGTAACTGATACTTTAATATCAGCACTACTAATTTTACTTAAACCTAAGACCATTTCTTCAGCTACCTCTTTAGAGACAACTCCATACTTTTCAATTAGTTTTAAGTCAACACCTAAAACTTTAGCATTACTGCTATCAGCATAAGTAATATATGATTCTAAAACAACACTGC
>DAOSSK010000043.1:0-3555 GCA_035377365.1 Bacilli bacterium | reverse complement strand
ATTTCGTGATAAATTATAAGTATCACACATTTTAACTAATGATAATAATGCTAAGGTAGAATCTCGTCCACCACTAACACCTAATACTAGCTTTTTAGCACCAACATGCATAAATCTTTTATAAACTGCTGCTGTTTGAATACTAATGATTTGATCTAAATATAAATCATCTTTAGGTACAAATGGATTCTTATCAAATTCTCTTGTAAGCTTGCATTTATCTGCGTTCTTCACTAAATCTTCATGAAGAGAAAGATCAGAAGATAATTCATTATTAGCTTTCATATAAGCTTGTTTGTAATATGAACTCTTTCTTCTTTTATATCGTAGTGCTGCTATATCAATCTCACTAACAATTATTTTTGAATCAAATGATAACTTATCATCAATTACTAACGTTTTACCTGTTTCAGAAATAATTAACTCTGAACCAAAAATAACATTACTAGATGTTTCACTAGCCCCAGTTGAAGCATAAACATAAGCTCCACTATATTTATAAGTTAAGTTATTAATAATTAATTCTCTTTTCTTAGTTTTATAAATTCTTGCCGGTGAAGATGAACAATTAAAAACAATGTCCGCACCTTTTAAATATAACTCTTCACTAACTGATTGTGGTGCCCACATATCCCCACAAACCTCACAGCCAAAAGTAATATCGCTATTATAAAACTTAAACAGCATCTTACCAAAAGGAACAGGATTATAAAAATTGTCATCTTTTTCATCAGTATCTTTAAAAAACTCTAAATAACTAATTCCATCTAGCTTTTTACCAAACCATCTAGTTTCTTCAAACTCTTCAGAATGTGGTAGATATTCTTTTGGTACAACACCTATTAATTCATTATCTTGAACAACAAAGCTACAATTGTAAATAACACTATTTTGGAAAACATAAGAACCAAAAAGCACAACACCTTTAAAGGGGTTGTTATTTAGTAAATATTTAATTGCTTCTTGTGTTTCTAAATATAGTTGATCACTATAAAACAAGTCCCCACAAGAATAGCCAGTAATAGCAAGTTCTGGAAAAACAATAACATCTACATCTTGATCTAATTTCTTTAAGATCTTAAGCATTTCCTTAACATTTTCTAATGGTTTTCCTAAAACAATTTTTGGACTTGCAGCTGCAACTTTAATGAAATCTTTACTGTACATCTTTCCTCCTAGTACAAATTGTTTTCTTTAATATATTGATTTACCTTTGTAAGCAATATTTTTTTATTTTTAGTTTTACGATATTCAGAACTTGAAACATTTAATTTAGGTGCATCTTCTAAAATCGTAAAGTTTTCTTTGTGTTTACTCATAAAATCATCTTTTTCGATAATCGCCATAATATCAATATCCCCACGTGGAATAACGATAAATTTGTTTTGAATAACAATATTTGGGAAGTTAATCCATTTATTTATATTAACTAAGTTATCAGCGCCAAGTAAAAAGTATGACTCTGGAAAGTGAGCAAGTGTATATGTTGTACCATAATAACCATCTTGTTTCATTTCAAAATCAGAAACTGATGCTCTTGCACCCAATTCTTCAGCAACAATCTCAAGCATCTTCAAACGATCTTTATCTGAAGCTAATTCATCTTTATGATAAAGTGAACTAGTTGGCATAAATATTATTTCTGAATCTTTATATTTTTTAAGTAAATATTTTGCAATTTTATAATGAGCAATAGTGGGTGGATTAAAAGAGCCACCATAAATAATCTTCATATTTTTACCTCTAACATATTATACCACATTTCCAAAGTAAAAGACAACTTTTTATCCAAAAGTTGTCTATTTACAAAAAAATAAGTATAAAATAAGGAATTATATGTTTACAATTTTAATGTATTTATATAATCAATCTAATAATATTATCTTGGTAATACCGGTTTTGGTAAAGGTCTTAAGTTTGTCATTGTTTGTACCTCCTATAGTTTTTGAATGATTCTTAATTTTGCTGAGCGTGAACGTATATTTGTTTCTAGCTCTTCCGGACTTGGAGTTATTACTTTTTTATTAACTAAAGCAAACTCTTTTTTAATCTTATAATCTTCGACTGGAAGATCTTTTGGCATGTTATCTTCTGTAGCTTCTTTGAAGACCTCTTTACAGATGCGGTCTTCCAAAGAGTGGAAGGTAATTACGCAACATCTCCCATTCGTATCAAGTAAATCTAAAGCATCCCTTAATGATCTCTCAAACACATTTAACTCATCATTAACAGCAATCCTAATTGCTTGAAAAGTTTTACGTGCAGGGTGTGTAGCTTTTCTTCGGTAATGAGCTGGAACTGCCTGTGTAACAATTCTAACTAATTCCGTTGTCGTCTCAATTGGTTTTACTTTTCTAAAGTAATCTATTTTCTTTGCAATACTAGTTGCATATTTTTCTTCTCCATATTCGAAGATAATTCTTCTTAACTCTTCGACTGGATACTCATTTACTACATCATAAGCTGTTAAAGCTTGATTTTGATTCATTCTCATATCAAGCCTAGCTTCTTCATGATAACTAAATCCACGATCTCTATCATCAAGTTGAAATGAAGAAACTCCTAAGTCATATAAAATTCCATCAACTTTATAAACTCCTAAACTATTTAGTTGTTCTTTAATATTTACAAAGTTATCAGGAATTATAGTAAAGTTATTACTAATCTTAGCAAGTCTATCTCTTCCTTCATTTATGGCATAATCATCTTGTTCAAAACAGTAAAGTTTACCATTCGTAAGTTTTTCTAAAATGATGCTAGCATGGCCAGCTCCACCCATCGTACAATCTACGTATATTCCATCTTCCTTAACTGTTAGGCCTGTCATAACTTCATTGAGTAATACTGAAATATGGATCATTTCTGTTTTGATCATTGTGCTTGGTTTTTGTCTAATCATCAAAATCAATCCTTTCACTGATTTCATCAAGTGTAGCTTGACGTTCTTGATAATATTCTAACCAGGCCTTTTTATCCCAAATTTCTATTCTTTCACCAACACCGATAATTACACATTCTTTGCTTAAGCCAGCATACTCTACAAGTAATTTATCGATAGTAACTCTTCCTTGACTATCCATTTCTTTATAGTATGCACCTGACATAAACATCCTGCTAAACTCACGGTTTACTTTTTTTGTAAATGAAAGAGTGTTTAATTTATTAACAACTTTATTCCATTCGTCATTAGGGTACACGAAAAGGCAGCGTTCGATCCCTCTGTTTATGATAAGCTTATCTTTCAATAAAGATCGAAACTCAGTTGGTATAAATATTCTATTTTTGTCATCTAAATTGAAATGATATTCACCTATAAACATAGTTTTCTCCTTTCTCCACTTTTCCCCACTTCTACCCACTTGAATTGTACTACAACTTAATAATAAATGTCAAGCATTTTTTAAAACTTTTTTCAAAAAAGTTAATATTTTTTAGTTATCAACGTGGAAAAAGAAAAAAGCACTCAATTTAAAGAGTGCTTTTCCTTCTTTTAGAACATTTTTGTTCTTTTTTTAGTTTTAGATCTAGAGCCTATTTAGCTTTTTCGTCTCCATC
>DAOSSK010000042.1:0-3791 GCA_035377365.1 Bacilli bacterium | reverse complement strand
TTGCAGGAATAGTCCAAGGAGTAGTTGTCCAAATAACTAAATAATCATCTTTTTCTAACACACCTTTACCATCTTTTACTTTAAAAGCTAAGTAAATTGAAGGTGACTTAACATCTTGATATTCAATTTCCGCCTCAGCCAAAGCAGTCTCTGATGAAGGTGACCAAAAAACAGGTTTTAATCCTTTATAGATTAATCCTTCTTCTACCATCTTCGCAAAGATTTCTAATTGTTTTGCCTCATACTTACCATCTAAAGTAATATAAGGGTTCTCAAAATCTCCTAAAACCCCTAGTCTCTTAAAACCTAACTTTTGTCTTTCAACTTGTTCTAAAGCATATTCTTTACATAAAGATCTAAACTCAGGAACTGATAGTTCTTTACGATTAACTTTCTTTGATTTAGAAAGTGCAGTTTCAATTGGAAGCCCATGTGTATCCCAACCAGGAATATATACTGAATAGTATCCTTCCATACTTTTATAACGAACAATAAAGTCTTTTAAGATTTTATTTAAAGCATGACCAATATGAATATCACCATTAGCATATGGTGGTCCATCATGCAAAGTATAGCTTTTGTTGCTTTTATTTTTTTCTAATCTTTTTTGGTAAAGTTTTATCTCTTCCCAATATTGTTGTATCTCTGGTTCTTTGTTTGGAAGATTGGCACGCATATTAAAATCCGTCTTCATCATCAACAAACTATCTTTATAATCTTTACTCATTTTTCTCTCCTTATGCTCCAAGTAAACTTACCATTCCACTTAAAAATAAGTTATATAGAACAAACCCTATGATTGTTGTAAAATCTAAAATTCCAATAACTAATATCCCTCTAAATTTCCCTAAATAAATACTACTTAAACTATGGACAACTTTGCCAACTTTAGTAAGCCTAGCATTTGGTATCCATGACATAATAACATCTGCGATCATTACCATTTCATATAAATTCATGATAACAATCATTAACCATAAAACAATTGTTAACATTACTTAGTATCCTGAATATATTGATATAAAGATCCATCTTCATATTCTTCTTTTCTTGCAAATAAGAATAAAGTATCAGAAATCTGACAAATCTCACCTTCAGTTGCATAAACAACACCAGCTAAAAAACTAAGCATTTGATTAGCTTCTTTTGAAGGAATATCATTAAAGTTAGCTAGTACTGCTCTTCCTGATAAAACAAAGTTTGCAATATCAAAAATCTCAGCTTCAGTACCATATGAAACTGTATAGTATTTCATCCTATCATATGAAGTAAGTAGCGATCTTGATTTTTTCTTTTGCTTACCACTTAAATCTTTATATTGTGTGAATCTAAATCCTTTTCTTGCCATAATAACCTCTTTATCTTAAAAAATATCTTCCAAGTCTAATACAAGTAGCTCCTTCTTTTAAAGCAATTTTGAAATCATTGCTCATGCCCATTGAAAGCTCAGTGCAAGGAGCATATGCTAACCCTAAGTCTTGAATTTCTTCTTGAAGTTCTTTCATCCTACTAAATTCATCTTCTAAAATATCTTCATTTGGTGTCATTGTTCCAATACACATTAGACCAATAATTCTAATCTTAGGATAGTTAGCCATTCTACGAATAAAGTTTTTAACTTGTAAGTAAGGTACTCCACATTTGTTTTTCTCTTCACTTATATTAACTTGAACATAACAATCTAGTTCTTTATTTAATCTTTTATCTAATTCATAAGCAGTAGTTTCACTATCTAAACTATGCAAACAATCTAAGTGACTTGCGATTTCTCTTACTTTTCTTGTTTGTAAGTTCCCAAAAAAATGCCATTTAATATCTTTATAATGTTCTAAATGGTGATATTTTTCTAAAAACATTTCTACTCTATTTTCCCCAAAATCACGATAACCTAAGTTATATAATTCTTCAACTTGTTCTGGAGTAAATAGTTTTGTAGCAATAACAACTTTACAATTTGGATAGTCTTTTAAGATTTCAGTTAGTTCTAAAGTTTTTTCTTTTAATCCCATACTCCACCCTCCTTATGAATATTCGCTTATATATATTATACCCTTTTTCTCTTAAAATATCAACACTTAAAAAAAGAAAAAAACGAGATATAAATCTCGTTTTTTACTAATTATTTATTAGATTCAATAATAATTTTTTCTTTCGCAAACTTAAATCCGTGTTTATCAGAGAAGATCTTCACAGCTCCTTTTAAACTACGTTCAGCAGGAAACTTATCTACTTCTTTTGAATACATTGAATATCTCAATCTAACACTGTAACCATTAATATCAGTTACACCATTAAATTGTAATTCACCTTGAACTTCAGGAATTAATTTTGCTAATTCTTCTTTTTCCTCATGGAATGTTTTTCTTAAGCGAGCAATATCTGTATCATATTCGTAATTAAACTCTACAATTACATAAGCTAAAGCTCTACTCATGTTGATAACATTTCTAACATCAGAGTTATTTACAATCTTGATATTACCAGATAAGTCAAGAATCTTTGTAGTTCTTAAACCAATCTCAATAATCTCACCTCTAAAGTTGTCAATAATTACAATATCTTCAACTTCATACTCGTTCTCAAAAACAATTGATAAACCAGCAATAACGTCTTCAATTAAACTTTGCGCACCTAAACCTACGATTAAAACGATAACCCCGGCACTTGCAAGTAGTGTTGTAGTATCAACACCAAATGATTTTAAAATCATCCATAAAGTAATAACTAATGCTGCATATTTAATTGTACTACTAACAAGATTAATCAAAGTCTTAGTTTTAGTTGATTTCCTAAAACTGTACTTTAAAATAATATTAATTAACTTTACAATTAAAACAGCAAGAACAATATAAGTAATAGACATAAAGATATTACCAATATTGTTTCCAATAAGTTTGAAAATATTAGCTACTTGACCAATATTTTCATCTAAAAACAGGGCAAACTCTGTATTCCCAAAAATCTTAACTGCAAAGATTGAGATAACAAAGATAACTATGAAAACAGCAGCTACAATTAGCGAAGTAATCTGTTTCTTAGTTAAGTTGATTTTTCTTTTTCCTTTTTCCATTTTTTTCTCCTCTTTTATACACCGTAATATAAACTACTTCTATAGTAAATATATCCACCATAGATTATATAAGTATACTCTTGATTAATTTCTAAATTTAGATCATTGATTATATAAGCTCCTTGATGATCTAAATAATTTGGAACATAATAACTTGCAATACTTTCGCTTCTTACTACATTACCATCAATATCTTTTATTTCAATAAATAGTTCTTCATTTCTTGGATTATCAATTTCCAAAACAACTAAATCTAAACCATCCATCCAACCTTCTATCATCGCCGGAAGATAAATCTCTCCCATCGCATGACTTGATTCATATGCTACATAATTAACATTATATTCTATATAACAATATAGTTTTATATTAGCTACTAGGCCTAAAGATAAAGTTATTGTTTGAACACCTTGACCTTCAATAGGAATTGAAGATGCAACTGCTCCTAAATCAATAGGTGCACCATCAAAGTCTGTACCATAAAACTTCAAGACTGGATTTGTTGCTACATTATATGTATCTACATAATTAATTTCAACTAAAACTTCCACTTCTCCACCTATATACTCTGATGCTGTTATGGAATTAACTTGGGCAGTAGGGGGTTTATTGAAAGTAAATTCACTTTCATAGAACGTATAAGTACCATAAACACGATACATATATACTTTATCTTCTGCTATCGCTAAATCATTGATGACATAGTATTCTTCTGTATCAC
>DAOSSK010000041.1:0-3932 GCA_035377365.1 Bacilli bacterium | reverse complement strand
CCGGAAGTTTTACGTAGTTTAATTGAAAAGTATGGTCCTAAAGATAAAAAAGGTAAGTTGAAATATAAAGTTCATATGAAAGGTTATAAAAAACCAAAAAAAGTTAAGAAGGAAAAAAATGACAAATAGGGATGATTATAAAGCTTATTTAGAAGAAAATAAGGAATTACTTACAACTTTAAAAAAACATAATACTCTTACTTATTTTAGAATAGCCAATTTAATTAAAGTTTTGAATTATATTTTAGAAAGCAAGAAGATTGATAAAATTTATGAAACAATTTTTGATGTGGGATTTAACTTTCTTCATGCAACTTTAGAAGAGATAAAAGAGTATTTAGATATCTATTTTGATAATGATTATGAAGCTTTCATTAAACAAGAGTTATATGTAAACTATATTTTAATTCTAGACGATTTAAGATTATCGATTAAAGAACAAACGAAATTAGATGAAGAAGATGAAGAACATATTCTTAAGATGCAAGAAAGTTTAGAAACCTATTTAAAAAAAGGCCTTGATGTTCCAAAAAAAGTATACAGGGAATATCAAGACTATGTTCAAACTTTAAGTCATAAGTATAGTGATGTAAGATTAACCGTAGAAGTATTTGAAGAGATACACGATAAGTTAATGTATTAAAAAAGCAACTTTAATAAGTTGCTTTTTTTTTTATTTGTTTTTCATATGAGGGAATAAAATAATATCCCTAATTGAATCTACGTTTGCAAGTAACATACAAGTACGGTCAATACCGATTCCTAAACCACCTGTTGGTGGTAAGCCATATTCTAAAGCTTCTAAGAAATCTGTATCCATTTCGCTTGCTTCATCATTACCTTTGCTTTTTTCTTCTAGTTGTTTTTCAAATCTTTCTTTTTGGTCAATTGGATCATTTAATTCTGAGAAAGCATTGGCATATTCTTTAGTATTAATGAATAATTCAAAGCGGTCAGTAAAGCGAGGGTCTTTATCATTCTTTTTAGCTAATGGACTTATATCTAGTGGATGTCCATAAACAAAAGTAGGTTGGATAAGTTTTTCTTCGCAGTATGTTTCAAAGAATAAATTAACGATATGACCAAAAGATTTTTCATGTTCTTTTACATCAATGTTATGTTTCTTAGCAAGCTTTAATGCTTCTTCGTCAGATTTAACTTTAAAGAAATCAATTCCTGTTTCTTCTTTGATTAAGTCAGCCATATGAACTCTTTTGAATTTAGTAAAGTCTAATTCGTGGCCTTGGTAGTTGATAATGTATGAACCGTTTGTTTCTTTAGCTAAATATTGGAATAATTCTTCTACAAGATCCATCATTCCTATCATGTCAGAATATGCTTGATAAGCCTCAATTGTAGTGAATTCTGGGTTGTGAGTAGAGTCCATTCCTTCATTTCTAAATAGACGACCGATTTCATATACTCTTTCCATACCACCTACGATTAGTTTTTTTAAAGGAAGTTCAGTAGCAATTCTTAAGTAGAAATCCATATCTAAAGTATTGTGGTGTGTGATAAATGGTCTAGCATTAGCCCCACCTAAGACAGAATGTAAAATCGGTGTTTCCACTTCTACAAACCCCCTACTATCAAAGAAGTGTTGGACAAGTCTAATAATTCTTGGTCTTAAGAAAGCAATGTATCTAGATTCATCATTCATAATTAAATCTACATAACGATGACGTCTTGCTTCTTCAACATCTTGTAAGCCATGATATTTTTCTGGTAGAGGTCTTAAAGCTTTTGTTAGGTGAACATATTTAGTAGCTCTTACTGTTAGTTCTCCTGTATTTGTTTTAATTACAAAACCTTCAATACCAATAATATCACCGATATCGCATCTACGATATAAGTAATATTGTTCTTCTCCAATTTCATCTTCACGAATATAGATTTGAACTTGACCAAATTTGTCTTGGATATGCATAAAGCCGGCTTTTCCTGATCTTCTTTTAGTCATGATTCTACCAGCTACTTTAACTTTTATCTTTTTTTCTTCTAACTCTTCTTTAGTTTTTTCTAAATATTTTTCTTGTAATTTCTCAGAATTAGAAGTTGGTTTATAGGCGTGACCAAAAGGTTTAATTCCTAAGTCCTCTAATTCTTTTACTTTTTCTCGTCTTACTATTTCTTGATCTGTTAGATTTTTCATCATAAGCTTTCACCTCTTATTGCTTTAGTAATTATACCATATTTTACTTAGGTTTTCAATTAATAAAAGGGTAATTTGTGTTATAATGTAAAGTAGTAAGCAGAGGTGTTAAAATGAAGTTTTTAGATACGACTAATAAAATAGAAAAAGTTTACCAAAAGGGTGAGTTTAACCTAGAGTTATGGAAAAAATATATTGCTACTATTCATCCCAAGTTAGGACAGTTATGTTTGGAAGATATGAACAAGGCAATAGAAACTGGGCTTGTTTCTTTCAAAGAACATTATCAACCAATTTTAAATGATGTTATTAAAAACAAAAAAGCAAAAGAAGAAGTTGCTAAAAATTTTCATTTGATTACTCAAAATTTAGATCAAGAAATAATTTCTAAATTTGGCAAAACAATTGATGTAGAGATTGTTTTATATTTAGGATTATGTAATGGTGCTGGTTGGGTAGAAGTTATAGATAACAAAACGTATATTCTTTTAGGAATAGAAAAGATTATTGAACTTAAATGGTATGATTTTAAAGCAATGAAAGGTTTGATTTATCATGAATTAGGTCATGCATATCATAATGAATACACTAAGCTAAATCAAAACTTTGATAATAATAGAGATAAGTTTATTTGGCAATTATTTACCGAAGGAGTGGCAACTTTCTTTGAACAAACTCTAATTGGCGATTTTAACTATTATCACGAAGATAAAGATTCTTGGAAAGAATGGTGTGATTTAAATTTAGATAAAATTAAAAAAGATTTCGATAAAGATTTAAGTACTATGAGTTTTGAAAACCAAAGATATTTTGGTGATTGGGTAAATTATCAAGGTAAGTCTAATGTTGGTTATTATTTAGGAACTAAGTTTATTCATTATTTAAATGAGAAATATGAATTTGAAGATATCTTAAACTTTGATATTAGTAAAGTGAAAAAAGAATATAAGGAGTTTATAGATTGAAATATAAGAGCTAACAGTAAATATTAGCTCTTTTTAATTTGGTAAAATGATAAAAGTCCTTGCTTTTTAGAAGTAAATATTGTATAATAATAAAGCATATGAAGATGCATGGTGGGGTAGCGAAGTGGCTAAACGCGGTGGACTGTAAATCCACTCTCTCCGAGTTCGGCAGTTCGAATCTGTCCCCCACCACCACTTATAGGGCTATAGCCAAGCGGTAAGGCAAAGGACTTTGACTCCTTGATCGTTGGTTCAAATCCAGCTAGCCCTGCCACTTAAATATTTATTTGGTAAACGCCTTTATTTAAGGCGTTTTTCTTTTTACATAAGGAGAAAACAGATGCAATTTAGATTAGCAGAAAAACAAGATTTAAGACAAATAATAAGTATGTATAAAAAAGTTGTAGAAAACATGAATGCTAATGGGATAGAAATTTGGGATGAGAGTTATCCTTTTTCGTTTTTTGAAAGTGACATCCAAAACAAACAACTTTATATTTTAGAAAAAGATAATAGAATAGTTTCAGCTGTTGCAATGTGTAATAAGCATATTGGAGAAAATGTAGGTAAATGGAAAAATCCAAATGCTCATGCTTTTTATTTAAGCCGTTTCGCGGTTAATCCAGAGTATTTAAAACAAGGTATTGGTAGCCTAATGGTAAGTAAAGTAAAAGGGATTGCTAAAGAACTTGGTGCTGAATATTTAAGATTGTTTGTAGTAATAATAAACAAACGAGCAATTCAATTTTATGAAAAAAATGGTTTTAGTAAGGTTGAAGGGATACTAAATACATATTTAGATGATGGTTCTGTTT
>DAOSSK010000040.1:0-4008 GCA_035377365.1 Bacilli bacterium | reverse complement strand
ATTTCTGAATCTAGGATATTCTTAAAACCATCGATTCTGATTTTTTCCAATTTCAGTCTAATCGCCTGGCTTTCTAATTTTATCATGTGTACTCTCATATTTTACTACCTTTCCACTAAATATGTAAGCAATTTTATCATATTTTTAGTCTTTATTGGTATTCTTTAAAAGCTAGAGGCTAAATTGCCCGCCCCCAGCTTTTATCTATTGAATACTGCCTGTCGAAGGCCGCTTTGGCCTCCTCAAGCGTTGAAAAATAATGAACCGAATAACCCCAATCAGGGTTATCCACTGACGATAGGGCATTCCACCCTACTAGGAAGACGTTTTCGTCTTCTACTAATTGAAAACAGCCATAGCTGTTTTCCAAATAATATGATTCCAGTACTTTAGCCATTTTTTATTCCTCCTTTAATATTGGGCCGTTACCGGCTTATGTTGTGTTCCTCTATTATCTTTTCTATTTCTTTTAGTTTAAGCATAACCTCATTTAGTCGTGCAATCAATTTTAGATCCTCAGCTTTAAGGTCTCTAATTACAAAATCAAGCGTTAGTATTTCATCCGTACAACTATCAGAAAAATAAGATAGATCACAGCATGCTAAACTACAAACTTTTTGTGCTATATCAAGTGTTAGGGGGCGCCTACCTTTTTCAATCTTTGAAATATATGTTCTATCTACATTTAGATACTTTGATAGCTCTTTTTGGCTAACTCTTAACTTCTGTCTAATATTAGCTAGCTTTTGTCCAGCCTTTTTGTAGTCATCTTTTAGACCTTTTGAATATCTTAGTTTACTCATAGTATCTACCTAAGATTTCTAAAGAAGATGACTTTATTAACTTTATTTTAACCATAGTAATTCATCCTTCATTAATTGTATATCTTCTAAAGAAAACTCTAGTAACACTGTCGGAAGAATGTTACTCTTACCTAAAACTGATTTAATTGGTGTTGAGTTAGCGACAATACGATTTTTCTTATATGTGTCAATTGTTCCTTCTGCTTCTAGTATATAAACTTGAAACTTATCATAACTTGAATCCATTCTTGTAATTCTACCACAGGCTTGAATAAACTGTCTAAGCGGGAACGGAATTTCATAAAAGATTAAATTGTTTGCTCTTTGTAGATTAACTGACTCGGTGCCTGCAGAAGTAATTAATGTTACACTTCTAGGTCCAATTTTTGTTTCAACTGTTTTTCTTTGTGTAGTACTAACACTACCAGAAATCTCAAAGATGTTGGTAATACCAAGTTTACTTTTTAATGCATTAAGAATATATTTTACTCTTTCGAGAGTTTCAAGATAAGAGAAGTAAATTAGTGTTGCTTCATTTCTTTCTAAGACTTCTCTAATTGTATTAATAAGAAGTACTTCCTTATCTGTGACAACATTTGGACTTTGTGTCATCTTAAACTGTGGATGCGAATTAGATACAACCATTTGTAGATCATGAAGTCTTGCACCGGCATGATTTTGTTTGCTTTTCTTTATTTTACCATTTTTATCTTTTGTGCTTCTAAAAATACCATCTGCTGCATATTTATAGTATTGAAATGATTGGTCTGACATTTTAGTGGATCTATAGATAAAATCAATGTCATACTCTTTAGATTTAATAATACTTATTTTAGAAAAGCGGTCTTGTAAGATATCAAGATTTTTATAACCGACAAGCTCAAAAGTTTTCTTAAATATTTTTTGGCCATACTTGGTAATGTAGAAACCGCTTTCTTTAAATATCATATACTTATTCTTAAATGCATAAATATTTGGTGAGAATTTCGGGTCTACTAGGCTTACCATATAGTAAAAGCCTTCTAAGTTATTAAGAATTGGAGTCGCAGTTAAAAACCAGATGCCAATAAACCATGGCTTAATTGTACTAACTAATTGGTATTGAATGGTGTTAGGGTCTTGCAAAACATGAGCTTCATCTGCGATTAACCAAAGATTGGGATGCTCCTTTTTAAGTACTGCAAGCTGTTCAAAAAACTTATTTCTTTTTTCGGTCTCCTTAGTTTTCTTTTCTGTTTGTTTAGAGTTCTTAGACTTAAGAATCCCTCGACCTATAGTTGAATAGTTAAAGATGTGAAATCTAGCACCAACTTGTGTTTTAATCTTTTCTGCTGTATAAATATTAAAAGGGATACCAAGAATCCCTCCTAAGGTATCTGAGAATGCTTTTACTGCGCTACCAGGAAGAAGTAAGATAAAATGAATATCATCATCTTTTCTTGCAACAGCCTTATGAACAGCAGCAGTGATAGTTGTTAATGTCTTACCAAAACCCGTTTGTGCACAGTTAAAAAAGAAGTCATTATTAACTAAAGCATCAACTATTTCATTTTGGTCGTCACTAAGTATAAAGCCTTTTTTATTTTTTAATGTATAATCTTTAATCTGCTCCATAAATTACATTACCTATCAAATATACTATTGTTTTATAAAAGTCAAGACGTTTCTTACCAGCCTCAATCTTAGTATCAAGCGCTTTAACTTTAATATTAATTGTATCAATTAGTGTTTCAATATTGCGTTTTGTCTCTCTGTCTGCTTCTAATAATTGATTTGTTAGAAAGGCTGACAAGGCAAAATAGGTAGATTTGTATTCTGTTAGTTGTTCATAGTAGATTTGGTCATGCCGATAGCAGACACCAAGTGTTTCTTTATCTTGTAACTTATGATATTCAGGAAGACCTTGTAGTTTATTTGCTTTTAGCCAGTCTGTAACAGTAGTATTAAAATCTTCAATGACAGACTTATATTCTGCAAAGTTCATAGGTTCACCTCCTTATCTAAATCCCCAGTAAACCAAGTAGTCCTTTAGTTCAGTATCATCAAAATGCTTTTCAATCCATTCTGCAGTTTTTTCAAGTAAGGCTGGGTCAGTTAGCATTTGAAAGACATCAAAACTACTATACGAAACAACGTCTGTTCCTTTGAATTTAACATAATCATTAAAACGGTGCCAGTATCGTTCAGTAGCTTTAATCGCACCTAAGATATCCTCTGAGAAGAACTCTTGAAAAAACTCCTCGTCATTATTATAAAAGCAATAGTCAGATAAAAATATAGCATCTGTAAAAGGTGCGGAAACTGTCTGTGCTAAATCTCTAAAAAATTCAACCAGTTCTGTCATCTTAAATGACCCAATATGCTTAATTATTTCTTCCTTTTTCATATAGTCCTCCTAAGCTTTTACATATTATATAGTGTAAAAGTTTTTATTTTGGGGCTAAAATTGTATTAATTTTAATAATTTTTTAAAAATTATTTTAATTTGTAACTATAAAAAGCAGAACTAGCTAATTAGTTCTGCTGGTTAAAAGCGCTTTATCTTCATCTGATAGAGGGCCATATGCTGGTGTAAGTTTTAGAGTTTCTGGGTCTTGTTTAAACTTCCATAGCAATCCCATTGAATTACCAATTTCAAGACCAGAAATAATTGGAACTGGCGCGTTTAATATTTTATGATACATACACTTGCCCATTTCATAAACTACTTCTTCTAGGCAATCTTTGTGAACACTTAGATTAATCTCATCATGGATTGTGTTCATAAAAAATACCTTGCCTTTATATTTATCATTATTAATGATGTTATGATAGATTTTAATTAAGGCAATCTTTGTGATTTCGGCACCTAAAGATTGAATTGGGAAGTTATAGCTCCGCCGTTTTCCTGCATTTGTAATGTTTCCATATGGCGAAATAAAGTTAGCCATACGACGCTTTCTACCATAGAGATTAACAATTTCTTTGTTCTCTTGCGAATAACTTGCAAACTTATTAAGCGCTCTTTGAATTGCTGGTAGACTTGAGAAAAAAGCGTCGATATAAGACTGCGCCTCTTTTTCAGTTACACTTAATTGTTTTGCTAATGATGGAGCAGATACACCATAAACTAAACCAAAGTTTAATGATTTAGCAGCTCTTCTTTTATCTGCACTATAGTTTTCAGCTCCCCAGACTGCAACTGCTGTAGCCTTATGAATATCCT
>DAOSSK010000039.1:1854-4033 GCA_035377365.1 Bacilli bacterium | reverse complement strand
CCTACGTCTACAACCGCAATGATTGATGTAGCTATTGGTGGTAAAAATGGAGTTAATCTATTAAAAAGCAAAAATATTGTAGGTACTATTAATCCTCCATATAAAGTAGTTATTGATTTAAGTTTTTTAAATAGTTTACCGGAAAAGCATTATAATAATGGTTTAGTTGAAGCAATTAAAATGGCTATGCTTTTTGATAACGATTTGTTTGAAGTATTCTTAAAGAAGGATTTTAAAAATATCCAAGAAATTGTTAGTAGATCTTTAAAGATTAAGAAAGATGTTGTAGAGAAGGATGAAGATGATTTAGACTATCGTAATCTTCTTAACTTTGGTCATACTTTAGCCCATGCAATAGAAGCAAGTAGCGATTATGCTATTAGTCATGGTGAGGCCGTTGCAAGAGGGATACTTTTGGACACGCAAAATCAAGATTTAAAAGATAAGTTAAAAACAATTTTTCAATCTTTAAAGATAAAATATAATTATAAACTTAAAATAGATAAGATAAAACCATATATTTATTCTGATAAGAAAATAAAAGATGAGAAAATTAGAATAATTTTATTAGAAGATTTAGAGAAACATATTGTTAAGTATGTTACTGTTGATGAATATATTGAATTATTAAAAGAAGGAGTTTCGCATGGCTTTTAGTTTTGGAAAAAATTTAATAATTACTATTTTTGGTGAAGCACATAGTGAAAAAATGGGTGTAGTAATTGAGGGCTTACCTGTAGGTAAAACAATCAATTTAGAAGCAATTAAAGAAAATTTGGCATTAAGAAGAAGTAAAGATTTTTTTGAAACAAAAAGAGTTGAATGTGATGAATTTGAGATTGTTTCTGGTTACTTTAATAACAAAACTACTGGAGCGCCATTAGCTATTCTTGTTTCTAATCTGAAACAAAAATCTTCTGAGTATAATCCAGATATGATTAGACCATCTCATGCAGATTTTGTATCAAAAGTGAAGTATGATGGTTTTAATGATTATCGTGGAGGAGGGATTTTTTCGGGTAGATTAACAGTTTTATTAGTTATTGCTGGTTCTATTTGTTTAGAATTACTAAAAGAAGAAAATATTACAATTCATACTGAAGTTTCTTCTATTGGTGGTATGAGCAAAGGTTATGAAAAACTAATTGATGAAGCAGTAAGTGGCAACGATAGTTTAGGTGGGATTGTTAAGATAACTGTTAACAATTTACCAGTTGGGCTGGGTGAACCATATTTTGATAAAGTTGATGCTTTACTTGCTAGGGGGTTATTTAGTGTACCTAGTGTTAAAGGGGTATCGTTTGGTTTAGGATTTGAAATTACTAAATTAAAAGGGTCAGAAGCTAATGATGAATTTTATTATGATGGAGATTGTGTTAAAACTAAGACTAATCATTCTGGTGGTGTAAATGGTGGTCTTACTAATGGCATGCCGTTAGTAATTAATGTGGCTATTAGGCCAACACCTTCGATTGGAAAAGAACAAAACACAATATCTTTGAAAGAGTCTAAGAATGTGAAATTAGAAATAAAAGGTCGTCATGATACAATTCATGTTTTTAGAACGCAAATTGTTTTAAAAGCAGTTGTTGCCTTAGTAATTTATGATTTTATGATGAAAAAACTTAATTAACAAGTTCTAAAATGTAAACGATTTATTGACAAAAGACGAAAATAGTGTATAATAAATATGCAAGGAGAAATGGATTGTGAAAAAATTTTTAAGTTTTTTAGTATTAGTATTAGTATCTGTATTTCTAGTATCTTGTGGGGAACCAAAGAAAGAAGAAATTCAATTATCTAATCAAGAAGTGGCCACTATGGCTAGCGCAGTTTCTGTTAATGTTGACGGAAAGGATGTTATTAGTTTAGAATCAAATCTTGATCTTAAAGTTGTATTAAAAGGTGCTGAAGATTCAGAAGTAGGCGATATTGAACTTATTGCAAAAGGCGAGGCTGCTATGTATGCTGATCTTGATGAGTTTAGTAGTTCGTATATTTATGCAAAGGTTGACGCAAACTATGAAATTAATGGTAATCTTGAAGATTTTATATTTTCAGTTATGGGTCTAGACGACTCGGAATTAAGTGAGGAAGATAAAGCGAATTTCTTAGCGATGATGAATCTAGATTTCCCTCGTAATGCATCTATAGTTGGTAAACTTTATGTTATTGCTGG
>DAOSSK010000039.1:0-1754 GCA_035377365.1 Bacilli bacterium | reverse complement strand
AACAAGAAATTTTAGTAACTAATGACTTTACTTTTGAATTGAACTTCAAAGGGAAAATGCCTAAAGGCCTACCTAAAGCTGAGGATATGAAAGATTATGCTTATGGTTTAGATTTCGATTTCTTACCAGATAGTAGAGTTAGATAAAAAAAGACAAAATAAAAATAAAACTGAGATGCGAAAGCACCTCGGTTTTTATTTTTTAATGGTAAAATAATGCAATTTAGAGTATAATATATAATAAGAGGTATTTATGTATTATTTAATTGGGAAGAAAATAGGATATTCATATTCACCCTATATTCATAAAAACTTAGGGTCATATAATTATCAAGTGAAAGAAATGAATAATATTTCTTCTCTTTTAAGTTTAAAAGAATTTAATGGTTTAAATATTACGATACCTTTTAAAGAAGAAGTTGTTAAGTATTTAGATTATCTAGATCCGATTGTAGAGGAGATTGGAGTTTGCAATACAATAGTAAACAACAAAGGTAAACTATATGGTTATAATACTGATTATGCTGGTTTTAAATATTTATTATCAAAAAATAATATTACAATTAAAGATAAAACTTGTTATATTTTAGGTAGTGGAGCTACTTCTAAAACTATAAATTTTGTACTAAAGGAACTTGGAGCTAAAAAAATTGTTACTGTTTCTAGGGCTAAAAAGGGTTTAGATTTTTTAAACTATCAAGATTTAAAAAATGACTATTATTGCGAGGTTTTAATAAACACAACACCAGTAGGTGTGTATCCTGATTTTGATAAATCTGTAGTTAGTCTCAAAGGATTTAAAAAAGTGGAAACTGTTATAGATGTTAATTATAACCCGTTTAGAACTAAAATGTTGCTAGAAGCAGATTGTCTGGGATTAAAGAATTATAATGGTTTAGAAATGCTAATTTATCAAGCTAAGGTAGCAAGTGAGTTATTCCAGAAGAAAAGAATAGATGATGAAGTGGTTCAAAAGATTAAAAAAAACTTGCTTTTCTTAAGGAGAAATATTGTCTTTATTGGCATGCCTGGAACTGGCAAAACTACGATTGCCAAGTTTGTAGCTCAAGAATATGGTAAGAAAGTTTATGATGTTGATAAAGAAGTTTCTAAGTTGGAAGATATGAGTATTACCGAACTGTTTAAAGAAAAAGGTGAAGACTATTTCAGACAAAAAGAAAATGAGAAAATTAAAGAATTAGCTTTAAAAAGAGGAATAGTTATTTCTACTGGAGGAGGAGTTGTTTTAGAACCGAAAAATATGAGCTTACTCCAAGCAAATGGTTTAATTGTTTTCTTAAACAGAGATTTGAAAAATATTTATTTACGAAAAGGTAAAAGACCATTAATTCAATCAAAAGCAGATTTGGAAAAAATCAAAGAAGAAAGAATAGAATTATATTATAAATATAAAGATTTAGAAGTTCAAAATAATTATACTATTAAAGAATCGGTTAAAAAAGTTATTAAGAGTTTAAGTGATTACAGGGAGGGTTAAAATGATTATTGTATTGAAAAAAGCTGAAGTGAATAATGTTAATGAATTAGTTGCTTTTTTAGTATCTAAAAAGATTGAAATAAACTTTTTAGAAGATAATAAAGTTTTATATTTAAAAGGCGAACTAGTAAAACTTGATTTAAATCAATTGAAAGCTTTTGATGCTGTAGAAGAAGTAATTACTTTAGATACTCCTTATTATCAAGTTTTAAGAAAATATCAAAAAGAAAATACAGTTATTAAAGTAAAAGATGCAA
>DAOSSK010000038.1:0-4114 GCA_035377365.1 Bacilli bacterium | reverse complement strand
TTGTTAAAGGTGATTTGATTTTATTTGATACTTATGAAGAGTATTTGGATTAAAAGCGGAGGAATAAAATATGGAACGTAAGTTTAATGTTGGTGATATTGTTCGTATTAATAGTAATGAAGAAGATGCATACAATGGGCGAGTCGTTGTTATAGACTCAATTTTTACAGTATCAGGTGTAGTATTATATTCTGTTGCTATTGATGAAGATACGTATACGCTTTACGGGGCCGAAAGTTTAGAAAAAGTGGAGGAATAAAATGGACCTAGTAAAAAAGTTTGAAACACTAAAATCTAAATTAGAGTCTACTAAGCTAGAACTTGCAAAAGCAGAAACTAACTTAGATATTGTAACTAAGCAAAGAGAGAAAGCCTTAAAAGAATTATTAGATCTTACAGGTGCCAGCACTTTAGAAGAAGCGATTGTAAAGAGAGACAAGCTTAAAGGTATGATTGACTCATTAATTCAAGAGGCTGAGGCTTTACTAAATGAATGAAATTATTACTAAAATAAAAGAGAAGCAACAACTTTATAAGTTTAAAACTGAACTTTTAAATAGTAAGCTTACTCAAGAAGCAGAACTAAAAGAAAAGATTAAAGACCTACAATTAGAAGCTGAAAAAGCAGATAACATAATGTATGCTTGTCGCTTATTATTAGAAAAACTTATTTTTAATAGTAAGATGAACTTGGAGTCTTTCTTAACATTTGCTCTTAAACAAATATTTACAGACAGAGACTATGCTATTAAGTTAAACCTAAAAGAAGAAAGTAAGCGTCCTGGCCTTGAAATGTTATTAGTTGAAAACGGAATTGAGCAAACACTAACGGATTCAGTTGGTGGTGGAATTTTATCAACACTTGGGCTTTTACTACAAATCTACTATATTGAAGCATACGGCCTAAGCAAAGTTATGTTTATTGATGAAGGCTTAAAAGAGGTATCTAAAATAGATACTTCAAGAGCAGACTCAAAGGATTATCTTGCGGGCATTCTTTCATTCTTAAAATGGCTTTCTACAGAGCACGGTTATATTTTTGTAATCGTCACCCATGATACAGACGTTGTTGGAAAAGCAGATAAAGTTTATAAAGTTTATAATGGAAATGTAATTGAAGCATCATAATTTAACCCCAGAATATAAAGTTAATCACTATATTATATGAAAAGGAAAAAGGAAAGGTAAAGGAATGACATTAGAAAATCTTCTTGAAGCAGCATCAACACTTACGCCAGTATTAGTGACATCCAAAGACTTTAACAATAAAAACTTTAATACTGAAGCTGATAGCTTATTTTATGGTTTTGCGTATGACGCATACGAAAAGTTTCAACGTATCTTAGGAGACGTTCAAGTTATCAAATTCACAGTTAGAAATAACGCGCTACTTATTCGTGTCAATATGTATGAGGAAGCACCCAATGAAAGTAGTTATTGAGAGGTGATAATACGACCATCAAAGAAATCGTCGAGTTCTTCATTAAAGAAGGAAAGGAAAAACCAAGACTTGAAATACTAGTAGAACTATTAACCAAGCATAATCTTAAAGTTACAACACAACAAAACCATCAGGCCACAAATGTAGTAGTTGAATTAGGCGATAGAAGTCTCAACAAGACTATTGTTATAGGCGGGCATTATGATGTTTTTCCTAAGTCTTTAGGAATTAATGATAATACCGTTGCAGTTGCAGCTTTAATAGAGTTAGCACAAAAATTAAAAGATACAAAGTATAAAATCGACATTGTTTTCTTTGACCGTGAAGAATCAGGTTTTCATGGTTCTAGCCTATATATTAGCACAGTTGGTTTACAAAATATTGAGTACGCCATTATCCTTGATATTATTGGTTATGGTGACTCACCAATTATTACTGGAGCAAGCCTTACAAATACAAATAGAATTAGCACATTTAAAACTCTTATAGCAAACAATGCTTTTAAAGTTACAGAAAATAGGCTTCCTAGTGATAACAGTATATTCATGCTTAATCGTATTCCTGCGGTGCTAATTGTAGCAATTCATGATGAAGATACACTTGAGTTAGATAATGGCTTAGTATCAATATCACCAGCTCCAGAGTTCTACTCATCATTCCATAATGGCAAAAATGACAACAAGATAGAAATTATTAATTGGGAAATTCCTGAGTTAATCATTAATAATTTAGTGAGGACATTTAATGTTTAAAAGTAAAAGAAAGAAAAAATCAGACAATTTTGGTGTATGCTATACAATAAGTAAAGAAGGCCCTATATATGTATATAGGGTTTGTTCTACGTTAGATAACGCTGTAGATGTTATTATGAATGATCAAACTTTTAAAGCTCTTCAAAAAGATAAAGTTTTTATAGCGGAAGTAGTAGAAGATGAAAAACAAAGAGAGGCAGTAAAGAAAAATGAAAACTAAACCTGTCATAATTATTGATGGACCAGATGGCGTTGGCAAAACAACGCTCGCTAAAAACTTACAGAAAACTTTTAATATTACTAGTTTTATTCACTTAACAAAAGATGACCCTAGAACATTTGAGTTCTATAAGAATATGCTTCTTAAAAAAGATGCCGTCTTTGATAGGAGCTTTATGTCTGAGTTAATCTACTCAGCTGTTTTTGAAAGAAAGCCTGCCTTAACAGTTGATGAGTTTAAAGAGCTACATAATATTGCAAAAGTAAATGGTGCTATTGTAATTATATGTGTTGCAAACACAGAACGTGAGCGGCCAATATTCCATGATAATGAAGACCAACGCATCATTGATAGCTTTGATACAATTAATAAGTACTTCTTTGACCTTGCTAAAAGATATGGTTACATAGTATATTATCAGCTTTCTAATGATCAATATAAACCTGACCAATCATTGTTACAAATTATTAATGATAAAATTAAAGAACTAGAGCAAAAAGAAGCACAAACTAAAGGTGGTGATTCCAATTAAAAACTATATTGAACTAGGAGCAAAGATTCTCCAGCATGGCATTAAAGAAAACAGTAGAGTAGGCCCAACGCTTGCTCTACATAACCAAATGCTTAGTTTTGATTTAACTGCAGGTTTTCCATTGATGACCACTAAGCATGTTGGACCAAAAAGTATTATTACAGAAACACTCTGGTATTTAAAAGGTACCACTAGTATTGAATATCTTGAAGAGAACAAAGTCTTTGTTTGGTCTAAGTTTGCTGATAAAAACAAAGACATTGGAAAAACATACTCATACCAGTTTAGAAATTTTTATGGCGTAGACCAAGTAAAGGATACTATCTACCGTTTAACGAAAGATGATGATAAACAATACACAGACCGCAGAGCAATCATAAACTTATATAATGTAGGCGAATTAAATGAGATGTCAATACCACCTTGTATTGGTTTACTTCAGTTCAATGTCTATTGGGATCAAGACGGCCAAAAATATCTTGATGCAACAATCTACCAGCGAAGCGCCGATTTCTGTTTAGGAGTCCCTTATGACATTGCTGAGATGGCTCTGCTTACTAGTATTATTGCTGGTTATACAGATGCTATACCTAAAAATTTAACTTTCTTTTACTCAAATATTCATATCTATGAGTGTCATATTGAAACTTTAAAAGAACAACTTAAAAACAAACCTTTAGAATTACCGAAGTTAGAAATAGATATACCAAGACTTAAATCACTAGAACCAGAAGATCTAACACCAGATCTATTTACAATTATTGGTGTACAAAAAGACCGAAAAAAATATTATTTCGAATTATTATAACCCTAAAACAAAAAGTTATACACTATTTATATATGAGTATATAAAATAAATTAGTAAAGGAGATTAAAATGGCAGCAAAAAAATCAGTATCATCAAGTGCTTTAGCTAAACTGGCCGGAGATTACATGCTAGTTAAACCAGACATACAGGAGGACGGATCTGTAAAGACCCCAAGATGGGAAACAGGAATTAAAGCATTAGATGTTTTAACAGGCGGAGGTTTTCCTAAATCTAAAATTGTCGCTTTTGGTAGTGAGGAAGGCGTTGGTAAAACAACTATACTTCTTCATTCCGCAGTTAATATTATTGAAAAGTACAATAAGAAAGTAGTTTATTTAGATGTAGAAGGCGGCGTCACTTA
>DAOSSK010000037.1:0-4155 GCA_035377365.1 Bacilli bacterium | reverse complement strand
ATAATGACATTTGATGCTTATAGTTTGTTTTTAGTAAAGAAATATCATTTAAAGTTAGGCTTAGATCCTAATGTTCAAATCATGGATGAGTACTATAAAAAAACTAAACTAAGAGAGATTATAAGTGAAGTTTTAGCAGAATATTATAAGGAAAACAATGAGATCTTAAAAAGATATTTTAAGGAAGATTTAATAAGGGATGATGACACTTTAATTAATGATTTAGAAAGACTATATTATACTTTAGATAAAAAAGTTGACACTTTAGGTTTTATTGAAAACTATAAGTTAAACTTTTATACAAAAGAAAATTTAAATGATTTAAAAAATCTTTATATTAAACTTCTTAATAGTTTTATTGAAGAAGAGAAAACTAATCTTCAAATGCTAGCTAGTTATTTAGATTATAAAAGAGAAGTTTTAGAAGAGATTGGAAGAGATGAAGGTAATTTAGATGATGATTTAATTAAGTGGATGAATAAAGTATTACCTTATGTAAATAAGACTTCAAGCTATGAAAAACTAAAAGAAGTTTTTAGTTATCAAATTCCCGCAAGATCAAGAAAAGGAAATAACATTATTCAAACAGAATTAGTTAACAAAGCTATTAGTGAAATTCGTACAACTATCCAAAAATCTAATATGCAAAAGAAAGAATTTGTTTCTTTTGAAGATGAAGATGATATTATTGAAAGTATTATTTATGAAAAAGATTATATTTTCTTATTTTTAGAAATGATGGAAAAGATTATCAATAAATATTCATTATATAAAGCTAAATATAATGTTTATGATTTTAGTGATATTGCTAAGCTTGCAATTAAACTTGTGAAAGAAAATGATGATATTAGAGATGAAATTAAGAATTCTTTATATGAGATTTTAATTGATGAATATCAAGATACATCAGACTTACAAGAAGATTTTATCAATTTAATTAGTGATGATAATGTCTTTATGGTAGGTGATATTAAACAATCAATTTATTTGTTCCGTAACGCTAACCCATTCCTTTTTACTGAAAAATTAGAGAAATACAGTAAAGGTGAAGGTGGTCAAAGAGTTGACCTAACAAGCAACTTTAGAAGTAGGAATGAAGTCCTGCGTGATGTAGATAGAATCTTTAAACACTTAATGACTAAAGACCATGGTGATGTAGACTATCAAGATAATCACAGTTTAAAAGCTGGCAATAAAAACTATGATACTTTAGGAAGATTAGATAAAGATAGTCATATGGATTTAATTGGCTATTACTCTGATAAAGAGAAAAAGAAGACAGATGATGAAATTGAAGCTTTCTATATTGCTCAAGATATTTTAAGAAGAAAAGGTAATGATTTAGTTTACGATAGTAAACTAGGTTCTTTACGCCCTTCCACATTTAAAGACTACTGTATTTTAATTGACCGTAGTACTAAATTTGAAAGTTTAAAAAAGATTTTAGAATTCTATTCTATCCCAACAATCATTTATAGTGATACAGTTGTAGAGGAAGAAGATATTGTTTATGTTTCGAATGCTTTAATTAGATTAGTTCTTTATTCAAGTAAAGATAATTTAAGTAAAAAAGAAGCTCAAGAGTATTATCATTTGTTTTATGTTTTAGCTAAGAGTTTCTTATTTGAATATGATGATAATTATGTAGCTAAAATAATGATTAAGGTTAGAGATGAAAATAAATATTATACTAAACCTTATGAATATTTAGATGGTAAAAGGTCTTACTTTGATCCTATTTTTGAGAAAAGTTACAATTTAGCAAAACTAGTTAATGAGGCATCATTTACTTACATTTATGATGAGATTTTAAAAGAATTTAATTTATATAAGCATTTACCTAAAATAGGGAATGTGAAAGATCAGTTAACAATTATAGAAAGAATTAGATCTTTTATTGATTTTGCATCTTTAGTTGGAGATGACTATTTTACTATTTCAGATAAGATTACCGGTATTAAAGATGGTACAGACTTTAAATATACAGCAGATCAAAATGAAGATGTAGAAGCAGTAAAGATTATGACAATTCATAAATCTAAAGGATTAGAGTTTACTTATTGTTATTTCCCATACTTAAATAAAAGATTTAACTTTGATGATTTTACTAAAATAAAAATTGGCTATTTAGAAGAAAGTGGATTGTATTGTAAAAGGAAAACTGATAAAGCTAATGTTGTTTTTGAGGTTGGTTATAGGGAAGCAAAAAGAAAACAAATCTCGGAAAAGATTAGATTACTTTATGTTGCCCTAACAAGAACAAAAGAAAAGATTACGATTATCAATAAAGTAAATCCAGATAAAGCACCACCGGCAGAGTTTGAATTTACTGATAGTTTAAGTTCTTTTGGAGATTTTCTAAATGCCATTCCTAACTTTAAATATGATATTCAAGATGTAGATGTTAATAAGGATTATCTTTCTCATTCTTATAAAGAATATAAATACAAACTTAAAAAACAAAACTATAATGATGTTTCTTATTTAAAGGAAGAAGTCCAAGAAAAAAGAGCATCTAAAAAAGTTATAAAGGTATTAGATGAAAAAGAAAAGCAAGATATTGAGTATGGAAATATGCTTCATGCTATTATGGAAAGTGTAGATTTTCATAATTTAGAAAGTATTGAAAGTAAAGAAATCTTAAATATTATTCAAGATCCAAAAAACATTTTCTTTAATGATTTAAATAATTCAAAATTTTACCAAGAACTAGAATTCATTTACCAAATGGATCAAGAAAAGGTTCATGGTATTATTGACCTTTTAATTGAAAGAGATGATATTATTTATATTGTGGATTATAAGGCTAGTGATATAGATAATAAAGACTATGATAAACAATTAAAGGTTTACTATGATTATGTAAGAAGTAGATCTAGTAAGAATGTTGAGTGTTATTTACTTTCTTTAATCCAAAATAGATTTAGGAAGGTAGAAGTTAATTAAAAGATTTATTGACTAATAGGGAGAAAGATATGGGATTAAAATATAAAGAAACTAAAGAAGGTTTAGCTATTACAGGATATGATGGTAAAATAATTGATTTAGTAATACCTGATGCTATAGATGGTATTCCTGTAGTAGCTATTGATGATCGAGCATTTGAATACTGCCACAGTTTAAAAAGCATTAAATTTCCTAATAGTATTACAAAAATAGGGAACTATGCATTTTTCTTTTGTTTAGACTTAGAAGAGATTAAATTGCCAAATAATTTAAAAAGTATTGGTGACTATGCTTTTATGAATGTTTCTAAAGTAGAATATATTGTAATTCCTAAAAGTGTCAAGGATATTGGAGTTTATAGTTTTGCATTTCATAGTATTTATGGAAAAATGAAAAAAATATTCTTAGAAAGGAAAAAAGTACCAAAAGGCTGGAAATCATGGCATTTTGATAATGTTTTTATTTATTTAAAGGATAGATGGGAATATGATGAAAACGGGATACCAGTTATAAAGTGGATGAATGAAGAAGAAGCATACTCTTTTTTAAAAGAAAATAAAAAAATATAAAAAAAGTAGTACAAAAAAACAAATTATGTGATATAATATAAGTACCATAAAGAGAAGGTGAGAGACAAGCTCTATGACCCTTCAGCAACCTGCCATAAGGTAAGGTGCTAAAGCTTGAATGATGGGTTGTTTTTTATGTGATTAAACCCATCTAGTGATGGGTTTTTTTATTTTCCTTTATGGTAGAAGGAGAGAAAATGAAACAAAGAAAATCATTACTTACAGAGCCGTTAGGACTTTTTGGTTGGAAAACTTTAGAACCAGTAATTTTAGCGGCACTAGCAACAGAGTTACCAATGTTACTTGTTGGTAAACACGGATCAGCTAAATCTTTTTTACTTGAAAGATTAGCTGAAAGTTTGAACTTAAATTTTAGAAGTTACAATGCATCATTAATTAACTATGATGATTTAGTAGGAATTCCTATACCTGCAAACAATAATACTACTTTAGAGTATATTTCTAATCCTAATTCGATTTGGGATGCGGAAGTAGTATTTATTGATGAGATTAACAGGACTAAACCAGAATTTCAAAACAAGTTATTTCCTATCATTTATGACAAAAGAGTTCAAGGACAAAAGCTTGAGAAGTTAAAGTATCGCTGGGCTGCTATGAATCCATCTTTTTCAGATGAAGA
>DAOSSK010000036.1:0-4349 GCA_035377365.1 Bacilli bacterium | reverse complement strand
TAACTTGGTTTAGTATGTATTCTAAAGTAGAAAAAAGGTTAACTAACTCATCTTTATAAGCAATATCCTCTTGAGGAATCGAAATTTCTCCATGCCTTAACTTTACAGGTATTTGATATTCTTCCTCGATAAAATTAAGAATCCTATTCTGATCTCCTAATAATTTAGCTTCATTTAAAATGTTCTGCAATTCATAAATAATAGTTTTTGCCATTTAATCACCTTTGCATATTATATCATATTTAATTAGTATTTTCTATATCTTTTCAAATAAAAACACATTAAGTTAAACCTTAATGTGTTTTAATATTCTTAACTTAAAAGCTTATTTTTTCTTTTTATCTTCTTCTTTTAAATCTTCTCTTAAGTGATTATTTCCTCTCATAAAACCTACTCCTAAACTCAAAATTAAGAGTGGTAAAATGATTGTTCCACTATTACAACCTTTAGAAATAAACTCAACTTCTAGTTCAATTGTTGTGCCATACTCAGCACTATAGACTTTTAATGAAGTTTTGCCTTTTGATAAACCTTTATATTTTAGACCATCAACTTCAAAAATATCATGTTCAGGTACTTTTAAGATAGCATCTTGGATACTAGTTTTAACTTCAACTTTTTCTCCCACTTTAGCTTTTTCTTTGTATTCTAAAGTATAACTATCAACCCTAATATTTACTTCAAATTCTTCACCTCTAAACTTAACAACTAGTTTAGTTGTTCCAGCTTTTAATGGCTCAAAAAGGAAAATAATCGATCCATCATCGGTAATATCAACTGCTACTAGAACTTTTACAATCGTCTCATCAAGAACAGATGTACTAAATTTATCTTGGTGATAAATCTTAGAAATAAGATGATCTTTATAGAATAGTTTTAATCTTAAACTACGCTTATGACCTTCAAGAGCCTTGAAAACTTCTGGAAGTTCTTGCTCGTCTTGAGTTTTTAGCGATGCAAAATTACCACCATCAAATTCTAAAGTGTCAATTAAAAAACCTTTATCATAAATTTCAATCTTATATTGATATTCATCAGGAAGATTTTCTAACTCATATGACCAACTATCACTAAGTGTTTCTTCCCTAATCAATTCACCATCAATATAATGTTTAATAAAATATTGATTACCACTTGTCAGATTATAGTCAGCATTAATATGATTAGCCTTAGCAAATACATTAAATGTACCATAAGGACCATAATCAATGAAAACTACTTGAATTTTCTTTTCACCATTTGGAAATTCTACTTCATAAGAAATTGAATTAGGTTTCGGTACTGAAGAATTTGGTACTAATAAACTAAGCTCATTAGTTGTTGCAGCTAACTCGTTATCATAATATACATTTAAACTCTTAAGGTCAGCTTCAGTCATATTTAAAACAGTTAAAACTTTTTGCCAACCAACAACTTCCACCTCAAATTCAATAGCACTTATATCTAAAGTCATATTATGAGTTTTTAAATCAGTAAATCTTACAGCTCCACTTTCATCAAATGCTTTAAGTTCAATTTGATTTTCACCATAATTCAAATTCAAGAAAAACTTCTCTAACTTTTTACCTTGTGTGGCATCTCTTTCTTCTACTAATTCACCATTTACATAAAGTTCAAATTTCTTAATTTGATCATTAATTAAATTACAGTCATAACTAATACTAAAGTTATCTGCACTATTAAAACTAATTTCACCATAAGATAATCTAGTATCTATTGTTTTTCTTTTACTAACTACAGAGCCATCATTAAAGTATAAAGTAATATTAGGTAAATAAACTTTATCTTGTTCTACATCAGGAACTGTTAGAGTCTTGTTAATTGTGTCAAATGTTCCCTCATATACTAAATATGGAGGTCTTGATGCTACTAAAGAAATCTTTTGTAAGTATTGAAAATCTAAACCATTTGGAATGATTTTTAGGCTTTGAGTTTCATTATCGTATTCATATTCTATATTTTCAAAAATAGCATCTTTATCTAAAGTTTCATAATTAGCAGCTGGTCTTTGAGCAGCAATATCAACTTGATCAATGATATTACCATTTATATCTACGCACCTTAAATTAATTCTCTCTTCATTTACATTAAATAACAATGCTGCATTTACCGTACCATCAATTCTTTTAGTAACAATAGCAAATGGTGGATTACCATCTGCTGTTTTATGACGGTCCCCAATTGGTAATGTTGTTATATAAACTGTACCTTCATTAGTACCTGTTGCTTGATTGTTTTTAGCTTTTACCGTTCTTGCATAAACGTGGTCATGACCAGTTAGTGATAAATCGACACCATATTCATCATATAAAGCAAGCCAGTTTGTTCTATTAGTTGTAGCATGTCCTGTATTACTTGTTCCACCTGTATAAAAAGGTCGATGGTTATAAACAATAATGTATTGTGATGGATTGTTTTCAATAACTTCTCTAAACCAAGCTTGTTGGTTGGCTAAAGCTACAGTTGTAGAAACAGGGTTACCGCTTGATGAAGATGTTGATTCGTTATCAATTGAAATGAAAAGTGCATTTCCATACTTAAAGTAATAGTTTAAGTTTTTAACACCTTCAGCACCATTTTGCGGATTATATAAAAATGTATTAAAGTATCCTTGGCCTTTAGTACTAGCAGAACTATCATAGAAGTCATGGTTTCCTGGTGTCATCGCCATCATTGTTTCCATACCAAATCCACTTTGAGCGATATTTTCCCAGCAGTCATAACTACTACCATATGCTAACATATCACCTCCATGAACAGTTAAGTGAACATTGCCATTAGCCTTTTCTTTTGCTTTATTGTAAACAGAAACGGCAGTATTTAATCTAACAGGGCCATTAGTCCAAGTATGGTAATCTGATAAAAACACAAAGTTAAATCCTTCAGTTTTCATTATACTAGATCCTTCTCTAGGCGCTGTTTTAAATGATTTTACAAGACTATATTGATTATTTTCTCTAATCCTATAAATATAACTAGAACCAGGGTTTAATCCTGTTATTGTCAGATCGTTTTTATAAAAGTTATAGGTTATTTTAGAACGATCATCATAGAATGTTCTTTGTTCAGTTTTAAGTGGCATCTTTAAAACGGGTGTATTAAAGCTAGTATCTGAAGCTTGCGTATATTCTAAATATGAAGATTGTGTTTTTGAATGCCAAATAACGTTTACTGAAGATGATGCATCTTCACCTGGTGTAGTAATTATTAGTTTCATATCTGCTGCTCCTTCTACATACCTTTCTTCTTTCATAAAACCAAAAACCATAAAACAAAGTAAAAAAGTCAATACAACAAAAATTTTCTTTTTCATTTTTTTCTCCTTTCGAAATAAATGTTTATTCTGTTTTGTTATTATAATTATATCATAAAAAAATCTCATTTTCCATATAAAAAAAGTTAACTCAATTTTTTTGAGTTAACTGGTTAATTATCTACCGCCACGACGCGCCTTACGTGTAGCACGTTGTTTCATCTTCTTAATTTCACTAGGCTTCATAAAATGCCTTCTTTTACGTGCTTCAGCAAGGGTTCCACTACGTGAAACATCACGTTTAAAACGTTTGATTAAATCTTCAGTAGATTCGCCATCTCTTCTAATTGTTTTTGCCATCGTCAACCCTCCCTTCGCACTAGCAGTAATATTATACTACAACCATTAAATTATTTCAAGTTATTTTTATATTTTTCAATTACTTTAATAAGCTTATTAGCTAGTTTTAAATAGTTACTGGCAATCTTCTTAAAATCAAGTTTAAGCTCTTTACTCATCCCAACAACTTCTTTAAAATATGCTACATTGTACCATTGTAATGCTTGAAAACAACGCCAAGCATAAAACCTGAAATACTTATCATTATCTAATTTATCACCATAATAAACTTTAAGTAAATCTAAACCATCATCAAGTTCAATGTTTCCAAAACAAGCTAGATCATATATCGGATCAATATTTCCTGAAAACTCAAAATCAACTACTTTTAAACCACGTGAAGTAATAATAAAGTTAGATGGTTGAGCATCACCATGAGCAATAACCTTCTTTTGTTTATCTAAATATGGTTTATATTCTAAAAATTTAGCCTTTGTTTTTAAATATTTCGAATCTAAACTATGGCCCAAATCTAAAACTAACTTTTCATACTGTTCTAATCTTCCAAAAGGATTATAATCATTTACTGCTTTAAGTCTCGATGTATGAATTTTCTTTAAAAGCATCGCAATATCTTCTAAAGGATAGCTAGATCTATCAACTAAATTCAAGCTTTTTCCATCTAAATATTTACTTACCTTTATTCCATCTTCAGAGTTAAAATAAACAGTTTCATTAGTTACATTTAAAGATTCAA
>DAOSSK010000035.1:0-4374 GCA_035377365.1 Bacilli bacterium | reverse complement strand
TTGATCAAGTAAATATCGAAGTAGTAGCTGGTAATGGTGGTAAAGGAATGGTTGCTTTTAGAAGAGAAAAGTACGTCCCTAAAGGTGGACCAGCTGGAGGTAATGGGGGCAAAGGTGGCTCTGTTATCTTTAAAGGCTCATTAAATAAAACTACGCTTTTAGACTTAAAATACAACAAAATTATTAAAGCTGATTCAGGTGAAAATGGTAAAGCTAAAAACATGTTTGGAAAAGATGCTTTAGATGTTATTATTGAAGTACCACTTGGCACAGTAGTTAGAGATCTTGATAGTGGTGAAGTAATCGCCGATATTACTAAAGATGGAGAAGAAGTTGTGATTGCAAGAGGTGGAAAAGGTGGAAGAGGCAATGCTGCTTTTGCTACAAGCAAAAATCCTGCTCCCAAAATCTTTGAAGCAGGTGAGCGTGGTGAAACGAAAAACATTAGTTTAGAGTTAAAACTCTTAGCTGATGCTGGTTTAGTGGGACTGCCTAATGTAGGTAAAAGCACGATTATTTCTGCTTTATCAAAAGCAAAACCAAAAATAGCCGATTATCCTTTTACTACTTTAATTCCAAATCTTGGTGCAGTAGAAGCTAAAGATGGAAGAAGCTTTGTTTTAGCTGATCTTCCAGGTTTAATTGAAGGGGCTAGTTTAGGTGCTGGTTTAGGACATGATTTCTTAAGACATATTGAAAGATGTAGAATCATCGTTTATGTTTTAGATATTGATCCTGTAGATAAATCTGATCCTTATGAGAACTATCTTTTAATTAAAAAAGAACTAGCTGAGTATAACCCTGAGCTAGTTACAAGACCTGAAGTTATTGTAGCTAATAAGATGGACTTACCTAATGCAAACAAGAATTTACTTAAATTAAAGACGAAATTAGGTGATGATGTTATTGGCATTTCTGCTTACCAAGCTGAAAACTTAGATGTTTTAGTTTATAGGATTGCCGATTTACTAGAAACAGTTCCGTTAAAAGAAGAAGCTTTAGAAGAAGTTGTAGAATACACATTCAAGAAAGAAGAAAAACCTTATACAATTACTTTATTAGAAGATGGAACTTATGAAGTAAAAGGTAAACTTATCGAAAAATATATTGATTCCACAAATTTCCAAAACGATGAAAGTGTTAAAGTACTTGCTTATCGCCTAAAAAGATTAGGAATAGAAGATGAGCTTAAGAAATTAGGTGCTACACCTGAAGATAATATAATTATCGAAGGCATTGTTTTCGAATTACAATAGATGTTACTTATTTTTAAGAACATACTTTTATAATAAAGAAAAGATTATTAGACTATGGGACTTAATGGATTTTAAGCCTAAAAGGAGGGAAAATTGAAAAAATATAATCTTGCAGATTTTGTCTTTGGAGCAATTTTATTTGCTATTATTATTGTGATGGCTTTTGTACCATCTGTTGGGTATATCCCAATCATACCTGGTGTTGCTTATGCAACATTACTACACATTCCTGTTTTAATTGGATCAATCTTCTTAGGGTGGAAATGGGGTCTTGCTTTAGGCTTAACATTTGGCATTACGTCAATGATTCAAGCATTCATTATGATGGGACCTGCTAATGCACCATTTACTAACCCTTTGGTAAGTGTATTACCAAGAGCTTTAATTGGCGTTTTAGCACCATTTATGTTTAAGTGGTTAACTAAAGCTTTTAAAGGCAAAGAAAAGTTAGCTTTATTCTTCACTTTTGGGATAATGACAATTATTCATACAGTTATTGTATTAACACTACTTTATGGAGCAATTAAAACTGGTCATTATTATACGAAAACAGTGGAGGATATTGCGGAGACGACATTTGAAAAAGTGGTATTTGCCATTTTATCTTGGAACTCACTAGCAGAAATTGTATTAGCAGTCTTAATTGGACCAGCTATTTACATACCTTTAGATCAGGTAAGGAAAAAAAGAAATCACAAGTTAGAAGAACAAGTATAAATAAAAAAGGGTTTAATAAAACCCTTTTTTAATTTGTGAATACTTTCACAAGTTCTTTTACATAAGCATCACGATACTCTTTGAATTTAGTGTTAGTTATAGTCGGAATAATTGATTGTAAGAATAGGGGAACACCAAAAGAAGAGAATAAGATGATGTATTTAGCAGCTAGTTTTGTTTTGTCTGTTATTCCAGTTATTTCAGAAAATACTTTGAAAAGTTGTTCTAAAAAGACACTGTCAGTTAAAAATTCATCAACTAAAATGTTTGCGGAACTATCATTTCCTTCACTACCAATAAAAGAAAGATAGATAACACCAATATATTCTTCAGAAAAAGCGTAGATTAAATCAACTGCTTTGTTAATCATTAATTCTGTATCGTCATTTTTTCCTTTATTATTACTCGGGATTAAAAGTTCATGGTAGATTTTAGTTTTAAGTTCAGTAATTACTTCTTTTAAAACGATGTTTACTAAGTTTTCTTTACTACCGAAGTAGTAGTTTACTGCTGCTACATTGATATTTGAAGCATCGGTAATGTCTTTAATCGTTAGATTAGTCCTTGTTTTTAATAATTCTTTTGTTGTTTGAATAATACTTTCTTTTCTTGTCATTTTATACCTCCTAATGCCATTTGAAATTAAATATCAAATTATATTTCATACCTCATTATATCACATTTTATGTTATATTGAAAGTAGTAATTGAAATATATATTTGAAATTTTGATTTAAGGAGGTTATATGGATAAGATTTTAAGAAAACTAGTGTCAAAAAAGGGGATGACGATTACCGCTATCGTCTTTGTAGTTTTACTTATTGCTTCAATCGGTTTTGCTTTCATGACAAAGGTAAATTACAATATGTCTTTATACCTTCCAGAAGACTCAAAGACAAAACAATCAATGGAGGTTTTTGAGGAAGAGTTTGGACTAACAACAATGCTTCAAGTTATGATTTCGGATACTAATAATGAAGAAGTAGCTGAGATTGTTGATGAAGTAAAGCAAATTGAAGGAGTAAAAAGTGTTAACTGGTTAGGTGATGTAGCGGATTTAAAACAACCAGTTGATGCTGTTAGTAATCCTTTAGTCAATCGTTTTTATAAAGATGGTAATTACTTACTAACAATTGAGATGAATGAAGATGAGTATAGTTTAGTTACCGATCAAGCAATTGATAAAACGCAAGACTATTTAAAAACGAAAGCTGTTACGGTTAATTATCGTGGACCAGCAATGTCGGCCAAAACTACAAGAGATTTAACGGCGCGAGAAACTTTAAATATTATGGCAGTTGTAGTTCCTGTTGCTTTAATCATTCTAATCATTGGTTCTACATCATGGATTGAACCAGTTGTAGTTTTAATAAGTTTATTAACTGCGATTGTAATTAATTTAGGTGTTAATGGTTTTATGCCTAATATTTCTTTTATTACAATGGCAATGGCATCAGCATTGCAGCTTGCAGTGAGCCTCGACTACTCGCTCTTCTTTGTTCATAGGTACTATGAAAAAAGGGAAGCGGGGATGGATAAGAGGAAAGCTGCTGTAAGTTCAATGAAAGATGCTTTAGGTTCAGTAACCGCATCATGCTTAACAACTGTATTTGGCTTCTTAGCTTTAGTCTTTATGCGTTATCGCATCGGTGCTGATATTGGAATTAACCTAGCAAAAGCTGTCTTTATTAGTTATTTAGTTGCCTTGTTTATGATGCCAATGTTACTTATTGTTTTTGATAAGTGGCTTTTAAAGAGTAAACATAAAAGCTTTGTTCCTAACTTTAAGAAAATTGGGGGAAGGATTCATAAAGGAAGATTCCCGATTGTAGCAATCTTTTTAGTAGTTATGGGAATAGCTGTTGTTTTCCAATCTAAAACAAAATTCTTTTATGGAGATCAGGGAGTATTAGAAGAAGATGATCCTGTTGTTGTTCAAGATGTAGCAATTACCAATGAGTTTGGATATTTCCAACCAGTTGTTATTTTATATGATAAAGATGCAAAAACTGAGGCTGTAGCAGTAGCTGAAGTTTTACAAGATCATGAATTAATAGATGGTATTGATAGTATCGTAACATCAATTCCTAAAACTATTCCTAGTGATATGATACCTGCTGAGTATTTAGATAGGTTTGTTGGGGATAAGTATGCGAGAATGATTGTTTCGATTAAAGTAATGGATGAAACAGAAGATATGTATCAAGTCGCAGAAGATATTGAGCGCATCTGTAAAGAAAACTTTGGTGATAATTACTATACTTTAGGTTATGCATCATCGATTACGGAGATTAAAGATACGGTAACTGCTGATGGAATTATTGTTCAGATTATCTCTGTTGTTACAATAGCCTTAATTGTAGGTTTAATCTTTAAGTCAATTTCGATTCCAATTGTTTTA
>DAOSSK010000034.1:0-4560 GCA_035377365.1 Bacilli bacterium | reverse complement strand
AATTTTTTGTAATTGATACAGGGGGCATCATCTTAAAAGATGAGCCCTTTTCTCATGAAATAAGGATGCAAGCGGAAATTGCTATTAAAGAAGCAGATGTAATTGTAATGGTAGTTGATGTTACAAGTGGAGTTTTAAAAGAAGATGAAGATGTTATTAGAATCTTACAAGCCTCAAATAAACCAATCATAGTAGCTGTAAACAAAGTAGACAACTTAGAACTATCTCATGAAATCTATGAGTTTTATAGTTTGGGTGTTGAACACTTACTACCAGTATCATCAATCCATGGTTTAGGAATTGGTGATTTACTTGATTTAATCGTTAGTTTATTACCAAAGGTGAGTAAATATGAAGATTATAAAGGCATTAAATATTCTTTAGTCGGTGAACCTAATGTAGGTAAATCAACTTTAGTTAATGCGATTTTAGGCGAAAAAAGAGCAATTGTAAGTGCTATTCCTGGTACTACAACTGATGCAGTTGATACTAGTTATAAAAGAAACGGTAAGGAATATGTAGTTATTGATACTGCCGGATTAAAAAAAGAAGGCAGACTCTATGAGAATGTAGAAAAGTATAGTTTCTTAAGAGCTATAAGAGCAATTGAAAGATCGGATATTTCGATTTTAGTTTTAGATGCTACTAAACCTTTAACTGAACAAACAAAAAGAATTGCTGGTTATATTAAAGACTATAATAGAGCGATGATTATCGTTTATAATAAATGGGATTTAGTGGAAAAAGATTCGAAGACAATGAAAGAAATGACTGATAAACTATATGAGTTTATGCCATTTTTATGGTATGTTCCTGTAATCTTTTTATCTGCTTTTAATAAAGAAAGAGTTAATTTATTACTTGATAAAATTGATGAAGTTTATGAAAACTACACTCAAAGGATTAATACTTCGTTACTAAATGATATTATTACTGAAGCAATGATTTTAAATCCACCTAGTGAATTTAATCAAAAGATTTTAAGAGTCTATTATGCAACGCAAGAAGATGTTGCACCACCATCAATCGTTTTGTTTGTGAATGAACCAAAATCAATTCATTTTTCTTATCATCGTTATTTAGAAAACAAATTAAGAGAAAACTTTGATTTTACAGGGGCACCCTTAAAAATCACTTTAAGAAAGAGGGATAGTTATGAATTATAAAATTTCTGTTATTGGTGCAGGAAGTTGGGGAAGTGCTTTAGCCCAAATTCTATCCGATAACAAACACCAAGTTTTAATGTATGATGTAGATAAAAATATTGTTAATGAGGTTAATAAAGAACATACAAATAAAAGTAAATTTGAAAATGCTAAGTTAAACGATGATATTAAAGCAACTAGTGATTTAGCTAAGGCAGTTAATTTTGGTGATTTAATTTTACTTGCAGTTCCAACTGCTGTTATTAGATCAGTTTTAGAGAGAATTAATAAAGTTATTGAAGATCCAAAGTTATTTGTGAATGTAGCTAAAGGTATTGAACCTGAGACTTTTAAAAGAGTATCAGAGATTGTTTTTGAGGAAATAGCAGAATCAAAAAGAAAAGGTTATGTTGTTTTAACTGGCCCAAGTCATGCAGAAGAAGTTGTTTTAGGAATGCTAACTTTAGTTACTGCGGCATCTAATAGTTTAGATGATGCTAAACTAGTCCAAAAGATCTTTAGTAATAAAGAAAACTTTAGAGTTTATACATCAACTGATTTAATTGGAGCTGAGCTTTGTGGGTCATTAAAGAACGTTATTGCTCTTGCTAGTGGTATGGCATATGCCTTAAATTTTGGGGATAATTCTAAGGCAGCTTTAATTACAAGAGGCTTAGTTGAGATAAAGCGAATTGTTTTAGCTTTAGGGGGAAAAATGGAAACAGTTTATGGCTTGTCAGGTGTTGGTGATTTAATTGTAACTTGTACATCTTTTCATAGTCGTAACTTCCAAGCTGGAATTAAGATTGCTCAAGGTAAAGACTTAAAACAAACACTATCTGAGATAACAATGGTTGTCGAGGGAGCAAGAACAGCAGTAGCTGCTCATCAAATAATTAAAGAATATAAGATCTCAGCGCCGATTATCGAAGGTGTTTATGAGATTGTTTATAAGCACAAAGATGTGAAAAAAGCGATAGCAAATTTAATGGCTAGGTCATTAAAATCAGAATAAAATCTAGAAAATATTTTCTAGATTTTTTTAAAATATTCCTTTGTTTTTTTTAGAATAAGTGATATACTTAAAATGAATTGGGGAATAAAAAAATGAAGAAGGAAGAGTACTTAAGCTTAATTAGTCAAAAGACCAAACTTACGAAAAAAGATATTGATTTAGTAATTACCGAATATCTTGAATTAGTAAAAGAACAATTAAAGGCTAATGGTAAGGTAAGTATTACTAACTTTGGAACGTTCAAAAAGAATGTTACAAAACCTTTTAGTTATTTTAGTCCTGTTGATGGTAGTAGTTTAGAGACGGAAGGGATTATTAAGATCTCTTTTTCTTCATCTAAGCAGTTATTAGAGAAAATGAAGTAGGTGACTTATGGAAAAAATTTATCGTTTATATAAAAATGTCGGTGATGGCAAGTCTAAAGATATCGTTGATGCAATTATGTATAATGATTGTTACTATGTAATCAATTATTATGAAAAAGGTAACGATATTCTCCAAAGAGATCAAAAGGGAGATACATACCTTCACATTGCTTCAAGAAATGACTACTTTGAAGTAATTGATTTATTACTTAAACTTGGCTGTGATGTTAACGCCAAGAACAATCAAAATGAAACGCCATTACATTTAGCTACTCAGTTTAATAACGAAGAAGCTATCCAAAAACTACTACTTGAAAGTGCTAATCCCAATTCATTAGATAAAAGAGGAGTATCTCCTTTACATATCGCAGCATCAAGAGGAAATGTAAATAATTTAATTTTACTTTTAGATGCTGGTGCTAAATTAAATATCTCTGATTCTAAAGGAGCAAAACCAATTCACTATGCAGTTAAATTTGGTAAAACCGATATGATTAGACATTTACTTTCAAGTGGAGCAAGTTTAGTTGATTCTGATGATCGTAAAAATACTGTTTTGCATTATGCTTGTGAGACAAATAATTTAAATTTAGTAAATTATATTTTACGTCATATGACAGTAAACAATTTTAAGAATATTTATAAAGAAACAGCAGTTCATTTTGCTGCTCGTCATGGAAATATTGAAATATTAAGAAATCTTTTGAATCATGGTTATGACTTAGAAGCAAGAAACTATTTAGGTCAATCACCACTTGATATTGCTAATATCACTAATCAAGAAAACTATTTTTTTTTAAGAAGAGTTATTAGTGGACAAGAATATAAAGAAAAGTATTTAGATTCTGAGATTCATCGTGCAGCTAAAGAAAATAATTATGAATATTTACTTCAAAAAGTAAATAGTGAGAATGTAAATGACTATGATCATTTTGGGAAAAGACCAATATATTATGCAATTATTAATGGCAATTTAAAGATTGTGAAATTTTTGTATAGTAAAGGGGCTAATATTGATGTAGTAGATGATGCTAATCAATCAGCTTTATTGATAGCTGTTTATGTAGAGGCCTTAAGTATTATTAAGTTTTTAATTGAAAAAGGCTCTGATGTAAATGAAATCTATTATGGTAGAAGCTATTTATATCGTGCTATTTTAAAAAACAATTATGAACTAGTTGAAATATTAGTAGAAGCAGGAGCTAATGTAAACTTCTTAGACAATAAGCATAGGGCTATTTTCTCTTATGCAATTGACTATGCAAGTGATAATATTATTTCACTTCTTATTTCTAAGAGTGCAACTTTAGTATGAGATTATTATTTGCAACCCACAATCAAAATAAAGTTAATGAAGCTAAGAAGATTTTAAATAAAATAGAAATTATTAGCTTAAAAGACTTAAATGATACTGATGATGTTGATGAAGTGGGAAAGACGTTTAAAGAAAATGCATTTTTGAAAGCTAAATATTATTATGATAAATATAAAATCCCAACATTTTCTGATGATTCTGGTTTATGCTGCATAGGCTTAGATTTATTTCCCGGGGTTAATTCTAAAAGAATTAAGAACAACGATGAAGAAAACATTAAGGAAATTTGGAAAATGATTGATGGTAAAGATAGATCAGCTTATTTTGAAGCTTCAATTTGTCTTATTATTGATGATAATGAATACTTTTTTAAAGGGATTTTAGAAGGAGAAATCATTTTAGAAAAAAAGGGTACAGGCGGATTTGGTTATGACCCTATTTTCTATTTAAAGGAATATAAAAAGACTCTTGCTGAGCTAGGTGAAATAAAGAATAAGCTTAGTCACAGAAGTAGAGCTTTATCTTTAATGGCTAGTTTTTTGGAGGATTATTGATGGTAGATAAAATAATAAACGAAGCTAAAAAGATTTTTGTAACTGATAATGTGAAGGTTTTAGAAAGATTGTTAGGGGGAATGAGCAATATGACTTATGTCATCTTAGTTCATGATAAACCTTATACATTTCGATTACCTGGGCCTAATGCTTATCATTTTGTAGA
>DAOSSK010000033.1:0-5660 GCA_035377365.1 Bacilli bacterium | reverse complement strand
TAAATGTTCCTGTTCAAGCAAGACATGGAACACCAGATTCAAGACTTCTAGCGGAGATTGTTCATGCAGCTGGCTTTACTTCTAATGAAGGTGGCGCTATTTCTTATAATTTACCTTATGCTAAGTCAGTATCATTAGAAGATACAATTTACTACTGGCAATATTGTGATCGCTTAGTAGGTTACTATGAAGATCATGGTGTTAGGTTAAATAGGGAACCTTTTGGACCATTAACTGGAACATTAGTTCCTCCTTGTATTACAAATGTAATTGGAATAATTGAAGCACTTTTAGCTGCTGAACAAGGAGTTAAAAACATTACTGTTGGTTATGGTGAAGGAGGGAACTTCTCTCAAGACTTAGCTGCAATCAATGCTTTACAAGATCAAACAGAATATTATTTATATAAATATGGATATAAAGATGTTGAGGTTACAACTGTATTTCATCAGTGGATGGGAGGTTTTCCTCAAGATGAATCTGAAGCAATTGGTTTAATTTCAATGGCATCAACTGTAGCTGCTTTATCTAAAGCTACAAAAATGATTTCAAAAACACCTCATGAATCTGTAGGTGTACCTACAGCTGATGCTAACAGTATGGGAATTAAAGCATCAAAGTATATTTGCAATATCTTAAAAGATGAACCATGCCCAGTTAGTGATAGATATTATGATGAATACTATCAAATTACAAAAGAAGTAGATTGTTTACTTGCTAAAGTTTATGAAGTTGGTGAAGGTGACTTAGCTGTTGGTGTAGTAAAAGCATTTGAATATGGAATTTTAGATATTCCTTTTGTGCCTAGTAATTATAATGCAGGTAAGGTATTACCGGCAAGAGATAATAAAGGTGCGATTAGAATTTTAGAATTTGGTAATTTAGGATTAGATGAAGAAATTAAAGATTTCCATAGAAGGAAACTAAAGATAAGAGGACAAGCAGAAGGAAGAGAAGTGTCAATGCAAATGACAATTGATGATATTACTGCTGTATCACGTCAAGAATTAATAGGTAGACCAAGAAAGGATAAATGATGAAAATAAAAGACGTTTTATTTACAAAATCTTACACGGGATTTTATTTTGATGATCAAAAAGCAATTAAAGCTGGAGCTAAAAATGATGGTTTTAACTATTTAGGAGAGCCAAAGACTTTAGGATTTACAAAGATCAGACAAGCTGGAGAAGCTGTTTCCATTCAAATTATTTTAGAAGATGGTAGTGTTGGTTATGGTGATTGTGCTGCTGTTCAGTATAGTGGTGCAGGTGGAAGAGACCCTTTGTTTTTAGCTGATGATGCAATCAAGTTTTTAGAAAAAGAAATTAAGCCACTACTTTTAAAAGAAGACTTTAGTGAGTTTAAGAGTTTAGCTGAAAAATATGACCATTTAGTAATTAATGGAAAAAGATTACACACTGCGATTCGTTATGGTGTAACTCAAGCTCTTTTATCAGCAGTTGCAGCTTGTCATAAAGTAACAATGGCTGAAATTGTTCGTAAGGAATATAAAATTAAAGGTAAAAAATATAAATCAGTTCCTGTCTTTACTCAAAGTGGTGATGATCGTTATGTCAATGCAGAGAAGATGATTATTAAAGAAGCTGAGATTTTACCTCATGCTTTAATTAATAATGTAGAAACTAAACTTGGCAAAAAAGGTGAAATCTTAAAAGAGTATTTAGTGTGGCTTAAAAATAGGATTAAGAGTTTAGGTAAAGAAGGTTATAATCCAATTATTCAAATTGATGTTTATGGTACAATTGGATTAGCATTTAATAACGATGTTAAGAAAATGACTGAGTATTTAATTGATTTAGAGCAAACTATCGCTCCTTTAAAATTAAGAATTGAAGGCCCAGTTGATGCTGATTGTAGAGAAGAGACAATGGCACTATTAAGAGATATAAGAAAAGCTTTAGAAGCAAAGCAAAGTAAAGTAGAAATTGTAGCTGATGAATGGTGTAATACTTTAGAAGATATTAAGTACTTTGCAGATAATAAAGCAGGTCATATTTTGCAAATTAAAACTCCTGATTTAGGTGGTATTAATAATACAATTGAAGCAATTTTATATTGCAATAAAAAAGGAATTGGGTCTTATTGTGGTGGAACATGTAATGAAACAGACATTTCCGCAAAAACAACAACACAAATTGCTCTTGCCTGCTCTGCAAGCCAAATCCTTGCAAAACCTGGTATGGGAGTAGATGAAGCATTGATGCTTGCACGTAATGAAATTGCAAGAGTATGTGCTGTAGCTAATTGGAGAAGAAAATGAAAGGTATTGCTGGAACATTAGAATCTAATGATTGCCTTATTACAGTAGAAACTAGTAGCAAGTTAGAGATCATCATTAATAGTCCAGTAGCTTACCTTTATGAAGATGAAATAAAAAAGACTATTTTAGAAGTTTTAAAAAATGAGAAAAAAGAAAAGCTAAAGATAGTGATGGAAGATAAAGGAGCACTAGATTATACAATTAGAGCTAGATTAATTGCCGCGATAAGGAGGATGAAGTAATGAGAAGAAGTTTACTTTTTGTTCCTGGGGATAATCCAGGGATGCTTCAATCAGCTGGTGTTTATAACGCTGATGCAATTATCATTGACTTAGAAGATTCAATTGCTCTTTCTAATAAAGATAGTGCCCGTATTTTAGTAAATGAGTTTTTAAAAGATCATAAATTAGAAAAGGAAGTTATTATTAGAGTCAATAGTTTTGATAGTCCTTATTATAAAGAAGATTTAGAACTCTTAGTATCTGATAATATCGATACAATATTACTTCCAAAAGCTGATTTAGAAAATACAGTTAAATTAGATGCTCTTCTTTCTAAGTTAGAACAAAAAAAGAATCTTAAAAAAGTGATTAAAATTATTCCTTTAATCGAACAAGTATCTTCGTTATTAGAAGTAGAAGAGATTGCTTTATTAAATAGAGTTGATGGGATTTTACTTGGAGCTGAAGATTTAGCTAGTAATATGGGAGTTAGTAGAACTAAAAAAGGATATGAGATTTTCTATCCAAGAGCTAAAGTAGCTTTAGCTTGTATTAATGCAGGGATTGAAGCTATTGATACACCATTTACTGATACAAGAGATTTTATTGGTTTAGAAGAAGACTGTCAATTATCTAAAGGATTAGGATTTAAAGCTAAATCTGCGATTCACCCTAACCATATTGATATTATCAATAAAGTATATTCACCTTCAAAAGAAGAAATTGTTTATGCAATAAAGGTTTTAGAAATGGCTAAAACTAATAAAGGAGCTTTTAGTATTAATAATAAGATGATTGATAAACCAATTATCGAAAGAGCGAAAAAGACAATTGAAAATGCAAAGGCATTTGGGTTAATCTAATGAAGAATAGTTTAGGCCGCAAAATACCTTCAGGGTATCCTTTATTTGAATCATCTAGTGCTTTTGAGAAGAAAAAAAGAGTATTAGTAGATGAAGTTAAAACTAAAAACAAAAGTAAGTTAGTTAATTCATATTCTGAAGTTTTTGATAAGTTAGGGATTAAAGATGGAATGACTTTATCTTTCCACCATCATTTACGTAATGGCGACCAAGTATTAAATGCTTGTATGGAAGAAGTTAAGAAAAGAGATTTAAAGAACTTAACTATTGCAGCTAGTGCAATCTTTCCTAATAACGAGATCTTAGTTGAGTTAATTAAAAACAAAAATGTTACTAATATCTATACTAATTACTTAAATGGACCAGTAGCAGAAGCTATTAGTCATGGACTTTTAGAAGGAATCTTGATTATGCAAACTCATGGAGGACGTGCAAGAGCAATTGAAGCTGGTGAGTTAAAAATAGATGTTGCTTTTATCGCAACTCCTGCCGCTACAAAAGATGGTGATGGTAGTGGTGTTGATGGTAAGAATCCGTGTGGTGTTTTAGGATATCCAATACCGGATATGTTATATGCTAAGAAAAAGGTAGTAGTAACTGATTCTTTAGTAGATAAGTTAACAATTACTGATATTAAAAATGAATATGTTGATTATGTTTTAGTAGTAGATTCTATTGGTGATAGCAAAGGTATTGTAAGTGGTACTACTCAAGTTACTTTTGACCCAATTGGATTAAAGATTGCGAAAGATGCAACACAGCTTTTATATGAACTAGGTGTTATTAAAGATGGTTTTTCAATGCAAACTGGTGCTGGTGGGACTTCACTAGCTGTTGCAAGTTTTGTCAGGGAAAAGATGATAAATGAAAACATTAAAGGTAAGATGGCAAGTGGAGGAATAACTTCATATTTTGTATCAATGCTTGAAGAAGGATTGATTGAAGAGATTAGAGATGTTCAATGTTTTGATTTAGAAGCAATTAGAAGTTATAAAGAAAATGAAAAACACTATTTAATGAGTGCATCTAAATACGCTAACCCATATGATAATCCCGTAGTAAATGATTTAAGTTTTATGATTTTAGGGGCAACAGAGATTGATTTAGACTTTAATGTCAATGTAACTACATCTAGTAATGGTGTAATTATGGGTGGATCTGGAGGACATTCAGATGCTGCTTATGGTGCAGAAGTAGCTATAGTTGTAGCTAAAACGATGAATGCAAGGATCCCGATTATTAAAAAAGCTGTAACTACAATTACAACACCAGGTAGTGATATTGATTGTTTAGTTACAGAAAGAGGAATAGCTATTAATCCTAGAAGAAAAGACTTACTAGAAAAATTAAAGAATAGTAAATTAAATATTGTTTCTATGAATGAGTTAACGAAACTAACATATAGTTTTACTAGAGAACCTAAACCTTTTGAACATAAAGAAAGAGTTGTGGGTTTAGTTGAATATCGAGATGGAACAATAATTGATGTATTATATCAAGTTTAAGACCTTCGGGTCTTTTTCTTTATTTAGGTTATAATTTGTGTTATAATATTATATAAGGAGATAAAAATGGGCGATAGAATTATTCCAAGAACAAAAAAAGATCGTGAACAAGAAGAATTAAAAGCTTACATGGTAGATGATAATGTCTATTTTGTAGTTCATGCAAATGTACCTTATAATTTACTTGATAAGTATTATGATGATTTTCTTGTGGAGTATTTTTATCTTTATTTAAAAAATGAGTTTAAAGTTATTGGTGATAAGTTTGTTTATGATAATGATGGTTCATATTTTTTCTTGCATCTTGACTCTAATGATCCATTTTTCTTAAAACAAAGAACTGTTAGAATTGAAGAGACGCATCCATTAGGAAGGTTAATAGATATTGATGTTTATCATAAAACAACTAAATCAATTAGAAGAGAAGATGCTGGGCTTAAGTTAAGACGTAAATGTTTTATTTGTGAGCGTGATAGTTATCAATGTAGGTGGGAGAAAACTCATACTGATTTAGAATATAGCACTTATATTCAAACGATTATCTTAAATTTTCTAAAAGATAAAGTTCAAGAATTATCTTTAAAAGCGATGATGTTAGAACTTGATTTAGATCCTAAATTTGGTTTAGTTACAAAAACTAGTCAAGGGAGCCATCCCGATATGGACTATAACTTGATGAAAAACAGTGCTTATTTTTTATCGAGTAAACTAAAAGATTATGTAACTCTAGGTTTTGAAACAAAATTACGTGATAATTTATATCCGGATATTAAAAACTTAGGCAAAAAAA
>DAOSSK010000032.1:0-6315 GCA_035377365.1 Bacilli bacterium | reverse complement strand
AGTTTTACCCTTACCAATACCTTTATCCTTTAATCTACTTAAAGAAGGTAATACGTCAATTGGTGGATAAATATTCTTTAAGTGTAAATCTCTTGATAGAATAATTTGTCCTTCAGTAATATAACCAGTTAAATCTGGAATTGGATGCGTCTTATCATCTTCAGGCATTGTAAGAATAGGAATTTGAGTAATTGAACCCTTACTTCCTTTAATTCTTCCTGCTCTTTCATATAAAGATGCAAGGTCAGTATACATATATCCTGGATATCCTCTTCTACCTGGAACTTCTTTACGAGCAGCAGATACTTCTCTTAGGGCTTCTGCGTAGTTAGTAAGGTCAGTAATGATAACTAAAACGTGCATATTTAGTTCATATGCTAAGTATTCAGCGCAAGTAATAGCCATACGCGGAGTTGCAATTCTTTCAATTGCAGGGTCGTTAGCTAAGTTAATGAAAACAACTGATCTTTCAATTGCACCTGACTTTTGGAAGTCAGAAATAAAGAAGTTAGCTTCTTCAAACGTAATACCTACAGCTGCAAAAACAACTGCAAACTTTTCTTCAGTTCCTCTAACTGTTGCTTGACGAGTAATTTGCGCCGCAAGCCTTGCATGAGGAAGTCCAGCACCAGAGAAAATAGGTAATTTTTGACCACGAACTAAAGTATTTAGTCCATCAATTGCACTAATACCAGTTTCGATAAATTCTTCTGGATAATCTCTTGCAACTGGGTTTAATGGTGTACCATTAATATCTAATACTTTATCTGGAATGATTTCTCTTCCGTCTAAAGAATTACCCATACCATCAAATACTCCACCTAATACATCAGGAGATACTTTTAAAGTCATTCCATGCCCTAAAAACTTAGCCTTAGCATCGGCTATTTTTAATCCTTGTGATGAATCAAATAATTGCACTAAAGCTTTATCTTCATCAACTTCAAGAACTTTACCAGTTCTTAATTCACCACTTGCTTGCTTTACTTGCACAAGTTCATCATACTTAACTCCAGATACTCCTTCAACTAACATCAAGGGACCAACAACTTCAGTAATAGTTTTATACTCTTTAGCCATTAGAAATCTCCTCCTTTTGTTAGTTTATTAAATTCATTATTTAAGTCTTTTTGAATTTCTTCATATGTTTTTTGTACATCTTCTTCTTTTACATACTTAAAACGTCCTATTTTTTCTAAAACAGGTAAAGTAGTCATTTCTGAAAAACTTGCATTTTCTTTTAAAGCATCTTGTGCTTTATGATACCAATCTAAAATAACCTTAAGCATATAATATTGTTTACCTAAACTAGTATAAGTATCTACTTCATGGAAAGCATTTTGGTGTAAGAAGTCTTCTCTAATACTTCTTGCACATTCTAAAGTTAATCTATCTTTAAAATCTAAAGAGTCAATACCAACTAAACGTACAATTTCATCTAGTTCTGCTTCTTCTTGTAAGATTTGTTTTGTTTCGATAACTTGATTGCTCCATGGTGAATGGTTTTTATTAAAACTATCTCTTAAGTCATCTTCATATAATGAATAACTTCTAAGCCAGTCAATAGCTGGGAAGTGACGAGCATAAGCTAAGCTTGATGATAAAGACCAGAATACCTTTACGATTCTTAAAGTTGCTTGTGATACTGGCTCAGACGTATCTCCTCCTGGAGGTGATACTGCACCAATAGCACTAATTGCACCTAGTCTTCCATCACTACCTAAACAGTTTACAATACCAGCACGCTCATAGAACTCAGCTAATCTTGATGCTAAGTACGCAGGATATCCTTCTTCACCTGGCATCTCTTCTAGTCTACCAGACATTTCTCTTAAAGCCTCAGCCCAGCGCGATGTTGAGTCAGCCATAATTGCAACACGATATCCCATATCACGATAATACTCAGCAATCGTAATCCCAGTATAAATTGATGCTTCTCTTGCAGCAACTGGCATGTTTGAAGTGTTCGCAATTAACACAGTTCTTTTCATTAATACTTCACCAGTTTTTGGATCTTGTAAGTTAGGAAACTCATTTAAAACGTCAGTCATTTCGTTTCCACGCTCACCACAACCAATATAAACAATAATATCAGCATCAGCCCACTTAGCAAGTTGGTGTTGAACTACAGTTTTACCAGAACCAAATGGTCCAGGAATAGCAGCTGTACCACCAATTGCAATCGGGAAAAGTGTATCAATAACTCTTTGACCTGTAATCATTGGGTCAATTGGTGCTAGTTTATTTTTATAAGGTCTTCCTCTTCTAACTGGCCATTTTTGAAGCATTGTTAGCTCTTTAGTGCCTTCATTAGTCTTAATCTTCGCAACTACATCACTAACTTTAAAACTACCTGATTTTATTTCTAAAACTTCACCTTTAACACCAAATGGTACCATAATCTTGTGCTCTACAACTGAAGTTTCTTGAACTGTACCTAAAACATCACCTGCTTCAACTTTATCACCAGCTTTTGCTACTGGTTTAAATTCCCATTTCTTTTCCCTATCTAAACGGGGTAGGTCAATACCTAAAGGAATTCTATCTCCAGATGATTCATAAATAACAGCTAGTGGTCTTTGAATACCATCAAAGATACTTTCCATTAGTCCAGGCCCAAGTTCAACCGATAAAGCCTCACCTGTAGAGTATACTGGTTCTCCTGGTCCAATTCCTGCTGTTTCTTCATAAACTTGGATTGAGGCACGATCTCCTCTTAATTCTATAACTTCTCCAATTAATCCTTTTTCACTTACCTTAACTACATCATACATTTGAACATCTTGCATGTTCTTAGCTACAATTAAGGGTCCCGAAACTTTGGTAATTATTCCTATAATTTTATCTTTCATACGTTAGTCTCCTCATAAGATATCAAAGCCAATTGCTTTTTCTACGTTTTTCTTGATTTGCTTTACACCAACACTTTCCTTAGTTTCTTTTAAAGGAAGAGGGATAATAATTGGATAACTTTCAAGTTCATACTTTTCTATAACTTCTGGAATAAGCTCATATAACTTTTCAGTTAAATAAATAATCTTACACTTTTCTAAAGCTAGTTCAGCTATCTTTTTCTCTAAAGCTGATCTTTCTTTAATTGTATAAGTTTTAATTCCAATTGCATTAAAAAGTAAAACTGTATCATCTTCTGCTATCGCTACAATATCTACTTTAGCCATTCTTCTCTCCTTTAATTAAATCACTTAAAGCAATACTTTGATCAAAATAAATTAATCTAATATTCTCTATTTCAATTTCTTTACTTACATAATAGTAAAGCATTGGTCCAAGTTTCATCGAATCATATTCGTATTTAGCAATCTCTTCTAGTATATAACTTTTAAAAGCTCGCTCAAGCAAATCTAAAGATTGATTCTTAAAATAACTAAGTAAAGATTTTTCCAGTTTTGGATAAACTAATATTATTTCTTTTAAAATTCTATCTTCATTTTCTTCTTGATATAAGTCTTTTAAAACATCTATTTTTATTTTTCCATTATCGATAAAAACATCTAAAACTTCACTTAAATTAAAATTAAGTTTTTTAGCTCTAAACAAAGTAATTATATTTATCGTATCAATATTTAAAACAAGATATTCTCTTAAAGCTTTATCATTTATTTTATTACTATCTTTATATGCTTTCTCAAACAAAATCTGATCTATTTTCGCACTAATTAACCTTGGATTTTCTTCCAATCCTTTTAACTCTTGCTCTAGTTTAATAAATAGTTTTTGATTTTCTTTTGATAAACCTTTAAGATCATAGTTTAAAATAGCTTCTTCTAGATTCTCTTTACTAAAGTTGCTATTTGGAACATATAAATCATCTGTACTTAAATTAAAAATCCTTGCTTTGTAATATGCTTTTATATTAGTAGCATCACTTACTAAAAAGAAACAATTTGTCAGTTTATGATTAGGACTTAAACTTTGAATCAAATCTTTAGTTTTAACTAACTCATTTACTAAAGTTGCTTCTATTGTTTGTTTTTTCTCATAGCCTAATTCTTCTAAAGTCTTCAAAATGTCTTTTGAGTCTTTTAACCTTAAGTATGAAGCATTAGTAAATAGATCTGCTTCTTTTACTTTCAAAACTCCATTTGCATAAGGGTAGTTCATTACTTAACCTCGCTGAATAAAATTTTGTTTAAGTCTGCTTCTAACTTAGCTAAAAGATTATCTACTAAAGCAGAGTATGAATGATTAATATCATACTTTTCGGAAACTATATAAAAACCACCATCTAAATCTTTTGGCTTATTAGATAATCTAAGTTCAAACTTTTTACCTAAAGCATTATTTAGTTTATCTAGTTCAACTAAATCTCCTTCTTTTTTTGAAGATAAAGTTGCTAAGTATTTAGAATAGTCTTTCTTATTTACATAGATAATTTCTTTACCTGATAAATCATCTTCTTTTACTAGTTTTAAAACAAAATCAAAAAGTTCATTTTGTTTTAAGTTATCTAATTTAGCTACTGCATCCGATACTGTTTCTTTTAATAAAGCTTGTTTTAATTTAATTTCTGACTTTTTAGCTTCACGTCTTGCATTAATCAAAGCTGCTTGTTTTTTACTTTGATTTAACGCTTCTTGTTTTTTTAACTCTTCTTTTTGTTTGTTTTTAGCTTCTTCTATTTTTTCTAATTTTAATTGTTCTAGTTTTTTTAGGCCATCTGCTAAGATTACCTTAGCATCTTCTTTTCCTTTATCGATAATTTTATCGTAAATTGTTTTAGCCATTATTTTATTTCCTATACTGGAATACCAATAACCATTAAAATACTAACAAGTAAAGCTAAAATTGCATATGTCTCAACTAATACTGTCATAGTCATACCTTTACCAGAAGCATCTGGTTGTTTAGCTGTCATATGAATAGCTGCTACAGACATCTTTGCTTGGAAAATAGCTGATAATAAACCTACAATTGCAATTGGCATACAAGCTGCAAAAAACAACCAGCCTTGAGCTTCAGTAAGTGCTACTGGAGTTCCTCCTAATATTCCTACTTGAACTAGTACCATAATTGCTACGATAAATCCATAAATTCCTTGTGTTCCAGGTAATGCTTGTAATACAAGTAAACGTCCAAATAAATCAGGTTTTTCTGAAACAACTCCTGCTGCTGCTCTTCCGCCTATTAATACTCCATAAGCAGAACCAATTCCACTTAACACTGCAGCTAGTGCTGCACCAATAATCGCTAATGTCATTATATTTTCTCCTCCTTATATTTTATTGCATCAACGTGCTTTAACTGAACTGAAAGTGGTCTAAATTCATATCCTCCACCTTCATAAAATTTCCCAAAAAATTCAATATATTGTAATCTGCTATCGTGAACATAAGCAGATAGTAATCCCATACCTATATTAAAGATATGACCAATTATATAAATAAAGACAGACATTATTATTCCAATAATGCTTCCTTGTACCATTCCTGCTAGTCTATTCATAACCTCAGCAATAATTGCAGTCGATAGTCCTAAAGCTAGTAATCTTGAGTAACTCAAAACATCACTCATATGGTTTACAAGTCCATAAAGACTTGTAAATCCACCAGTAATTTTACGGATAAAACCTTGCTTGCGTCTTCCACCAAAGATTGTAATTACTGAAGCTGATGCAGCAATCATAATCAAACCAATTTTTGATAAACCTTCGATTTTAAGACCAATTGCAAAAACACCAAGTCCAAGTAATAATACTATCCATGGAAAGTCATCTAAAATAGCTTGCGAGTAATCTTTAGCTTTAAAGCTAGCATACATCTTCACAACTAAGCCAGAGACAATGTGAAGTAAACCAACACCAAAAGAAAAGATTAATACTGTTAATGGTTCTTTAACCGGGTTTACAAAAACCGGTTCAAACCAGCCAAAACCAAAGTAAGATCCATATAAAACTCCAAAAAGGATTGTTGGGATAGATGAGTAAGTAATAATCTTACCAATCTGCTTTAACATCCCTTTAGGTTTTTTAAGCTTTAAGAATAAAATTCCCCCAATAAGCATTACTACACCATAACCAACATCACCCATCATCATTCCGAAGATAAACCAAAACCAAATACTCATCATTGGATTAGGATCTACTTCTTTATAATTAGGTACTTCATACATGTTTGTAACACTTTGAAATGGCGCTACAAACTTATTGTTTTTATTGCATGTAGGTGGGTCTTCTCCTTCTTCCGGATCAAGTAATACTAAATCATAACAACTAACTGACGTTTCTAAAACTGACTTCAAGGCATCTTCTTTATCACTTCTTACCCAGCCTTCTAAATAAACTGTCTCTAAAGTATA
>DAOSSK010000031.1:0-6679 GCA_035377365.1 Bacilli bacterium | reverse complement strand
TATCCTAACAATAGTAAAGAATTTAAGCTTAGAAAATAAAGAAGAGATTATTGATTTATATACAAAAAAGAAAATTCTTTTCACAACAATCAATGGTAAATCAATATACCCTAAGACTTTAAATCAAGTTGATTATATTAAAGCAATGGAACACAATGATATTGTTTTTGGAATTGGGCCTGCAGGTACTGGAAAGACTTATTTAGCTGTTTTATATGCAATGCAAGCATTAAAGATGGGAAGAATAAGTAAAGTTGTTTTGGTAAGACCAGTAGTAGAAGCAGGAGAAAAGCTAGGTTTTTTACCAGGAGATTTAAAAGAGAAAATAGATCCTTATTTAATTCCTTTATATGATGGAATTACAGAAGCAATTGGTAGTGAGAATCAAGAAAAGTATGTTAACAAGAAGATTATTGAAATTGCACCACTTGCTTATATGAGAGGTAGAACTTTAGAAAATGCGATTATCATTTTAGATGAAGCGCAAAACGCTACAAAGATGCAAATGAAGATGTTTTTAACTAGACTTGGTTTTAATTCAAAAATGATAGTTACTGGTGATATCACCCAAATAGATTTACCTAGAAAATCTGACTCTGGTTTAGTTGATGCTTACTATAGATTAAAAAATATCAAAGGTGTTAAGTTTATCGAATTTGATAGTAGAGATGTAATGAGACACCCATTGTTATTTGAAATCATTAAGCGTTATGAGGAAGATAATGAAAATTAATCTATTTTTAGAAGTTAAAGAAGAATTTGAGTTTGAAGATTTAATTAAGAAAATCGCAAAACTATTTAAAGATAAAATGAGTTTATCATTAATAATTGTAAACGATAAACAAATGCGAGATATTAATTTTCAGTATCGTGATCTTGATAAAACTACTGATGTTTTATCTTTTCCCGATACAGAAGAAGATTATTTAGGAGACATATTCATTTCTTTAGATAAAGTTAAACTTCAAGCTGTAGAATATGAACATAGCGAAATGGAAGAATTTGCTAGACTATTAATTCATGGGATTTTACACTTAATGGGTTATGATCATATTAAAGATGAAGATCATGAAGTTATGGTAAAAAAAGAAGAAGAATTATTAAAGAAACTTTTTAAATAAAGAGGTAAAGGATATGGAAAAACTATACAAAGAAGCATTAAAAGCATTTAATAATGCTTATGCTCCATACTCTAATTTTCATGTAGGTGCAGCTGTTTTATTAAAAGATGGGACAATTGTAAGTGGTGCTAATGTAGAGAATGCATCTTATGGCTTATCTAATTGTGCAGAAAGAACTGCGCTTTTTAAAGTCTATGCTTTAGGCTATAGAAAAGATGATATTGTGAAGATGTTAGTGTTAGCTGATACTTTAGAGCCTGTTTCACCTTGTGGTGCTTGTAGGCAGGTAATGAGTGAACTTTTAAATGAAGATACACCAATTATTCTTACAAACCTTAAAAAAGTTACTAAACAATACACAATTAAAGAATTATTACCTTTCAGTTTTAAAGAAAGCGATATGGATGATGCCAAAAAGTAGATCAGGGTTTGTAACTATTATTGGTAGAAGTAATGTTGGTAAAAGCACCTTTTTAAATTATGTAATTGGAAAAAAGGTTGCAATTACAACTCATAAACCGCAAACAACAAGAAATGTTTTAAGGGGTGTTTATAATAGTGAAGATGCGCAAATTGTGTTTGTAGATACACCGGGAGTGCAAAAAGGAAAAACTGCTTTAGATAAGAAAATGAATAAGGCAGCATTTGCTTCACTTTATGATGTTGATTTAATTCTTTATATGATTGACTGTAATCAAAAGATTAATGACGAAGATAAGTTAATTTTAAAAAGTTTAAAGAATTTAGACACACCAAAGTTTTTAGTTGTAAATAAAATTGACAATTTAAAAAATGAAGCTTATATGGTAGAAAATGTTTTAAATTTAATGAATGAACTACCATTTGATGAGGTCTTTTATATTTCAAGTCTTGATGGTAATAATGTAGAGCGTATGCTTAATAAAGCAATTAGTTATTTACCTGAAGGAGAACCTTTCTTTTCTGAAGATACAGAAAATTTACAATCTGAAGCCTTTATGATTTCAGAGATTATCAGAGAAAAGATTTTACTTTTAACTCGTGAAGAAATACCACACTCTGTTGGGGTAATTATTGAAAGTATTAAAGAAGATGAAGAAGTAGAAGATTTACTTGTAATTGAGGCAAAGGTGATTGTAGAGAAGGCTAGTCAAAAAGGAATTGTTATTGGTAAAAATGGCTTGATGCTTAAAGAAATTGGAACTGAAGCAAGAAAAGAGATTGTGAGAACAATTAAACGAAAAGTTTATTTAGAGCTTTATGTTACTGTTGAACCAAACTGGCGCAGTTCTGATTTAGGAGTTAAAAAAGCAGGCTATGAGTAATCTTTTAGAAGGCTTAGTTCTTAAAGAACAAAAATATCAAGAAGATTCAAAAATAGCTTATGTTCTAACAAGTATAGGATTAAAAAGTTATTTAGTTAGAGGGGCTTATAAAGTAAATGCGAAGAATGCAAGTTACTCTGTTCCCCTAACTAAGATTAGTTTTGACTTTAGTTCAAAGAATAATTTCAATGTTTTAAAACAAGGTAAAGTTTTAAATAATTATTCAAAGATCAAAGCTAATTATGAATTATTGTTAGGTGCTTTAGAGGTATTAGATTACACTTATGATTTTGCTAATCATGTAAGTGATTATGATTTATTTTATCAGTTTGTAATCTTTACTTTAGATAAGTTAGAAGAAACTGAGAATTTATATTATATAGCTATTTTTAAGTTAAAGCTGCTATACTTACTAGGAATTGGACCTGTTTTAAATCGATGTGTTTTATGTGGTTCAAAAGAAAATTTAATTGGCTTTAGCTTAAATAAAGCAGGATTAATCTGTAAAGAATGTAATGATTATAGTTTAATAAAACTAGATGATTTTATGAAAACTATTATTGTGATGTATTATACAAAGTTAGAAGATCTAAATGAAGAAATGTTTGATTTAAAGTATTTAGATAAAATCAATAATTTATTAGATCAATATTATGAAATTCATTTGACTTATAAGTCAAAGGCAAATAAAGTTATCAAGAAGATAAAATAGAGGAGGAGGACAATTATATGCCATTAGGAATGACGAAAGCAACTCATATTTCTGAGCATAAAGGGCATAAGGAACTTACGAAGAATCAAAAGATCTTGGAGTATCTAAATCCTAAGTATGTTTACTTTCCAGCCCAAAGACCTGATTTAGAGTATGAAGTTTTAGTTAAAGTAGGAGATGAAGTTAAGATTGGTGATGTTTTGACAATTTCAAAAGCATACTTTCCAGTAATAACTCATTCTTCTGTTAGTGGTAAAGTTACGGCAGTTGATAAGAAGGTATGGCATCCATCTGGAAGAAAAATATCTGCAATTGAAATTGAAAATAACTTTAAAGAAGAAGTAACTTACCTTAAAGAACAACCTTTAACAAAAGAAGGTATTATTGAAACAATTCGTTTAGCAGGAATTGTAGGGATGGGAGGAGCTGGATTTCCAACTCATGTGAAGTATCATCATCCTAAGTTTCAAACTGATACGTTAATTGTAAATGCAGTTGAGTGTGAGCCTTACTTAACTTGTGACTGTGTTTCAATTAAGTATTTTACGAAAGACTTAATTCAAGGAATTAAGTATGCAATGATTGCAAATGATGCTAAGAGGGCTGTTATTGCAGTTAAAGTGTGTCATAAAGATGTTATTGCAATTTTAGAAGAAGAACTAGCAAAAGAAGAAAATATTAGTTTACATATTCTAAAAGACGTTTATCCTGCAGGTTGGGAGAAATATATTGTAGAGAAGGTACAAAAGAAAACTTATAAAGGATTGCCATGTGAGACTGGTGCTGTTGTAAGTAACGTAAGTACTTTAATTGCAATTAATGATGCAGTATCTAAAAAGATGCCTTCTGTAGAGAGAGTTATCACTGTAAGTGGTGAAGGTATTAAGAATCCTCAAAATGTTTTAGTTAAAATTGGTACATTAGCATCTGAGATTATTGATAAAACTGGTGGTTACGCTGAAGATTTAGAAAGTGGATACTTAGTAGCTGGTGGACCGATGACAGGAACTAGTCAGTTTTTTGATAGTTTTATGGTAGAAAAAACAACTACAGGAATATTAGTGTTTAAAGAGCAAAAAGGAAAAGAAGATGCTTGTTTAGGGTGTGGAAAGTGTATTGATACGTGTCCTGTAAAGTTATCACCTATTTTAATTAAACTTGCATATGAAGATAAAGACAAAGAGAAGATGACTCAGTTACATGCAGATTTATGTATGGAATGTGGTTTATGTTCTTATGTTTGTCCTTCAAGAATAGAACTTACTGAAGCTGTTGGTAAAGCTAAGAAAGTTGTGAGAGGTAAATAAGATGGTTAAAGAAAGAAGATTTGCAGTAAATAAAGCTCCTATTATTAGAAAAGCTGATTGTGCATCTAATACAAAAGAAATGATGATTCATTTCATGATTGCATTAATTCCAATTATTGTTTTTGGTTTTGTAAAGAATGGACTTTTACCATTTATTAATACAGTTGATGTAAAAGATTTTGCAGCTGTAATTGATATGCTAAGACCATTGATTTTAGTAATAGTAGGTGGCTTAACTAGTTTTCTAGCAGAACTTGTTTACTTTGCTTTAGTAAAGAAAAGTAAAACTCCTGTAAATGATGCGTTAAACTCATATTCACTAATCCCAGGATTATTGATTGCAGTTATTGTTCCTTTATATACACCTGTTTGGGTATTGGTATTAGGATGTTTATTTGGAACAGTTATTGGTAAGTTAGTATTTGGTGGATTTAGTAAGAATATTTTTAACCCTGCGTTAATTGGTTATTTATTTATCCAAACTGCATTTAGTGGAGTTGTTGCTGCTAATGGTGGTGCATTAAACCCAACAGAAGTTGACGCTATTGTTAGTGGTGCTACACCATTAGTAGGATTTAAAGCTGATATGTTTGGTTCATATGATGCTTTAGTAAAACCATATGGATCAATTTTAGATTTCTTTTTAGGAAATGTTCCTGGTGCTTTAGGGGAAACTAGTGCTGTTGCTTGTTTACTAGCGTTTTTGTATCTAGCATTTAGAAAAGTTATTGATTGGAAAATTCCAGTTATTTATGTAGGTGGAGTATTTGTTTTAACTTATCTTTTAGGGGCATTTAATGGTCATGCAGCTGATTTATGGTATCCAGCTTTTGGTATCTTTAGTGGTGGTTTAATGTTTGGTGCTGTATTTATGGCAACTGAACCAGTAACTGCACCTAAGACCCCTAATGGTAGAGTATTATATGCGATTAGTTTAGCAGTACTAACAGTGATGTTTAGATATAAATCTAATTTCCCTGAAGGTGTTGCATCTTCAATTTTACTAATGAATATGTTTGTATTTATTTATGATAATATTGCAGCACCTTTAAGAGTAGAACAAAGAAAATGGAAAGTTGCTTTAGTTTATGGGTTATTTGCTTTAGTATTTTTAGGAATTTTTGCCTTTGTATTATTTACTACTGGTAAATTCGCTCCAGCTGAAGCTTTAATGATTAACAATCCATTATTTAATTTGGGTTTTGGAGGTCTTAAATGAGTCAAAATAAAAATAGTGTTTTAAAGAATGTATTACATTATTCAATCTTTTTACTTGTTTTAGGACTTTTAGTTGGCGGAATTCTAGCTGCTTTAAATGCTTGGACTTATCCAATTATTAAAGAACGTAAAGAAAGAGAAGTAAGAGAAAAGTTAGAAGCTAGTTTCACATTTACTAGTTTTGAAACTGAAGGATTACTTGAAAGATATCCATTAGCTGGTGCTAATGCTAGTATTGAAAATATTTATTTAATTGGTCAAGAAGAAGGCCAATATAACGAAGTAGTTTATGAAGTAAAATCAAAAGGTTATGGTGGCGATGTTGTTTATTTCTTAAGTATCTATGGTACTGGGGTAATTGGTAAGTTAGTCGTTTTCGATGTTTCAGGAGAGACTCCAGGATTTGGATCTAAAGCAACAACTCATGATTTCAATGTAGCTGGTAGAAGTACAGAAGACTTTGTTTTTGAAGTTGGAAGTAAAGAAAACTACATTGCTGGTTCAACTGTGACATCTAAAGCAGTTGATGCTGGTGTAACTTTAGCAGTAGAGCATTACAACAAATATAAAGATCAGTTAGGTTTAGCAGCAGTAGAAACAAAAACTTTCAAATTTGAAAGCTGTGAACAAGATTTAACTGCATTACCTGATTTAAGATATAAATATGTTTTATCATATGGAGATGATGCATTAAATGTTTTAGTTGATGGTAATTATAAAGTTGTTTCAGTTACTGAAGCTGGTTATGATGATAAACATCAAGATATTGAAGCTTTGATTGCAACTAAACAGTTAAAGACTTATATTGCAAGTTCAGTAAAAGCTGGTAATGTTTATACAGTAGAAGCATATGGTACAGGTTTTGAAGGAAAAGTAAAATCAACTTATACAATTGAAAGTGGTAAAGGTATTACTGCAGTTAATATTAATGATAAGGCTGAAACTTATCCAGCTACTAATGATGTAGCAGCAGAACTTGCAGATGAAATTATTGCAAAGCAAACTAGTATTGAGAGT
>DAOSSK010000030.1:0-7104 GCA_035377365.1 Bacilli bacterium | reverse complement strand
AATGAAATATATGTTTAATGAAAATAAAATAGCAGTTGAATCTGCATATAACTAAAAAAAATCCCCTTATTAGGGGATTTTTAAATGATTTTCTCATTTTCTAGTTTTTTTAAGAAGGTATAAACACCACTATCATCAATAGAATCTGTTTTATATTTTGCAACTTTTAAAAGATCTTGGTGAGCACCAGCCATAGCAACACCGTAGTTAACATACTGAATCATTTCAATATCATTATGTCCATCGCCAATAGCAATTGTTTTCTTTTGATCATAACCAAACTTTTCTACTATCCTTCTAATTGCTAGGCCTTTAGATGCTTGAAGATTGTATAATTCTGAAAAAACATATTTATCATTATTAGTCCAAATTCTAATGCCATATTCATTGCCTAAGTTTTCTTTTGCATAATCAAGGAGAAAAGGTACTGTTCCAACATTAGTAGTTATGAAACAACTATGTTGATTAGTTTTTAGTAGTTTATCTAGTGGACCATACTTTTGTGTGCGGTTTGATTTCCCGAAAAATGAATCTAAAAAGTCATCTTGTTTATAAGTGAAAACATCGTCATTATGTTCGGTAAAAGCATTAATAAATATTCCGGCCGCTAAAAAATCAGCTATTGTTTTTAGAATTAGCTTTTTAGAAATAGATGTAGTTTGGATTTTTAATTTTGGATTGCGTGGATTATGGGTATAAGAGCCATTGAAGTTAATTACTGGACCATCTAGTTCCATATAGTTGTATAATTCTTCCGTAGCTTTGTATGCTCTTCCTGTTGCAATTACTACATCGTGTTTTTTATTTAGTTTTTTTAAGTAATCCATACTTTTATAATCGTATTGTGTAAAGTCTTTAATCAAAGTTCCATCAATATCAATTACAATTAACCATTTGTCTTTTTTCATATTTTTTACCTGCTTGGGGTAATTATACCACACTTTTCTTTAAAAACAAAAATGAAAAAGTTATCATTAAGTTGAGATTGAAAAAAAAGACTATTTGTATTATAATATAATAAGAGCAAAAAATTAAAGAAAGGATATATCTATGAAAAAGAATTTTTTTATTCCTCAAATTGAAGAAAAAGAAGAGAAAAAAGAAACTATAGAAGAAGAAAAGAAAGAGCAGGGTTTTACATCACCAGCGGGTACTCGCCAACAAAACAAAATTGTTTATTCTTCAATAAGTTATGGTAATAAAGGAATGCAGTATGAAAGCTATCGAGATAAAGATAAGAAGACTGAAAATACAGAAGAAATTAACCGTAGATTTTTAGAAACTTATGGTAGTCAGTCTAATCTAATTCAAAGCGAAAGAAAGAGTCAAGCCAATGCTGCTAAAATTCCTTCTTACTTGCAAAGAGAAGATATTACTCCTGAGGATGTGAAGAGAAAAAGAGAATATAATTTAGATTTAACTCAAGAAGGTGAAGTTGTAAAGACAATTGATCGCTCTGAGCTTTTTAAAGATGAAGTTAAGAAAGAGCCAGAACAAAAGCCAGACTTAAGAACTATTGAAAGAGAATATTTTGAAGAGTTAGAACCCGTAACTGAACTTTCTGAAGAAAAAAGACCTAGACGTTCAAGATCAGAACCAGTCTTTAGAAAAGATGATTCTGATGGGCAATCGATTATTTTAGAAGAAGAAATTAGAAATCAAAAAGTTCGTGAGTTTCAAACTGAATTTGAAGAAAAAACAACTACGAAAAGAAAACGCCGTCGTTATCGTGCTCCTAGTTTAGATCTTTTAGATCAAGGGCGAGGTCACTTGCAAATTGACAAAGTTGCATCCCAAAAACAAATCGATACAATTAACCAAACTTTAGAAGAATTTGGAATTTCTGGTGAAGTAGTTAATTACGTAAAGGGACCTGCTGTTACGCAATTTGAGATTTCTTTAGGTGGCGGAATTAAAGTTGAAAGAGTTCAAAATATCTCTCGTAACTTACAAATGAATTTAGAATGTAAATCTTTAAGAATTGAAGCTCCAATTCCAGGTAAAAGTACAGTTGGTATTGAAGTTCCTAATCCAGTTCAAGAGATAGTTTATTTAGGTGATATGTTACGTGATAAAGCATTCTTAAATGATGGGAATCCTTTAAATGTAGCATTAGGTATTGCAATTGATGGTAGTCCAATTTATTTAAATATTAAGGAAATGCCACATGCTTTAATTGCAGGTACTCCTGGATCAGGTAAGAGTGTTTGTCTTAACTCAATTATTATGAGTATCATTTATAAAGCTGATCCAAGTGAAGTAAAGTTAATTTTAATTGATCCTAAGTTTATTGAGTTTTCTAATTTTGAAGATATCCCTCATTTAGCGACACCAATTATTAATGAGTCTAAAATTGCTCAAGGTAGCTTAAGGTGGGCAGTTGATGAGATGGAAAATCGTTATTTGAAATTTAAGAGTGCAAAAAGAAAGAATATTGCAAGTTACAATGAATATATGGAAGAAACAAATGGAGAAAAGTTACCTTACTTTGTAATTATCATTGATGAGCTTGCAGACTTAATGGCGATTGCAGGTAATCAAGTTGAAGAATATATTCAAAGAATTGCCCAAAAAGCCCGTGCTGCAGGTATTCATTTAATTATGGCTACTCAAAGACCATCAACTGATGTTATAAAGGGTACAGTAAAAGCTAATATCCTAACAAGAATTGCTTTTGCAGTTACATCTCAAGTAGATTCATTTACGATTTTAGATAAATCAGGAGCAGAAGAATTGCTTGGTAAAGGTGATATGCTTTATACTGATGGTGTTAATGAATATAGAATTCAAGGTGCTTATGTATCAGAAAAAGAAATTATTCGTATTACTAAGTTTTTAAATGAAACATATGAGCCTGAATATATGTTTGACCAAGAAGATTTAAGAGAAAAGATTGTTCAAGAACATATGGCTGATACTGATCCAAGAAATGATGAATTATTTGAACCAGTTGCTAGGTATGTTGTGGAGATGCAAACAGGCTCAATTAGCTCAATTCAATCACGTTTTAAAGTTGGTTTTACTCGTGCTCAAAGCTTAATGCATGGTTTAGAAATGCTAGAAATAGTGTCAGAAAATAAAGGAACTACATCAAGAGATGTTTTAGTTAAGACTTTAGAAGAATTAGAAGAAAAGCTAAACGGAGATTATTAATGGATCATCTTGAATATAGAAAAAGAATTGATCTTAAATCATTACAATTTATAATAGCTTCAATTTTAGTAATGGCTTTTGTTTTATTTAAAGGTTATAGGTTATTAGTAATTAGTGATGTTTTGCTTATTATTGCTTTAGCTATTTCTGTAATAGTAGTTCTCTTAAATAGTATTTTCTATTTTTCTTTATGGAAAGAATTTGCTTTAGATATTTATTATAAAGTTGTAGATCTTTTAGCAACATTTATGATTGTTTTAGCAATGATTGTTTTTCTAACAACATTTCTTGTAAATACAGCTATCGTAAATGGAGACTCAATGAGTCCAACGGTAGAAGATGACGAGAAAATTTTAATTTTTCCAAGTAAAAGTGTTAAAAGGTTTGATATTGTTGTGTTAGAAGTTGATGAAGATAATATTAGAGCATCAGGCGGTTATTTAGAAAATAATGAGTTATTAATAAAAAGATTAATTGGTCTTCCTGGAGATCATTTGAAATGGGAACATGGTTTTCTTTATGTTAATGATGAAGTAGTTGATGATGAATACTTAGAAAATCATGGTTTTAGAAAATATAACTTAAATCTTGATATGGTTTTTCCTCAACACGATTATGAAGTAACTTTAGGTGACGATGAATATTTTGTTTTAGGTGATAATCGCTTAAGTAGTTTAGATAGTAGTAATATTTATGGAGTTGAAAGAACTTCTGGTAATTTCAAAAAAACACAAATTAAGGGTGTTGTTTTGTATATTGTAGAAGGATTGAAAATAAAAGAAATTAGGGGGTAATAAATGATTCAATGGTATCCAGGCCATATGGCTAAAGCTACAAAAGAAATTGAAAAGAATTTAAAATTAGTTGATATTGTTTTGGAACTTGTAGATGCAAGGATACCTTTATCTTCAAGAAACCCAGAGTTAAAGAAGATGCTTAAGAAAAAGCCTTCTTTAATTTTACTTACTAAATCAACGTTAGCTGATCCAAAAGATAATCAAAGATGGCTTAATATTTTAAAAAGCGAAAATGAGAATGTTTTGTTAGTAGATGCAATTACTAATTATAATGTGAATAACATCGAAAAAGAAGCAAGAAGGATATTAGCTGATAAAATTAAGAAAGATGAAGCTAAAGGAATTAAAAGAAATACGATTAGAATGATGATTGTTGGAATACCTAATGTTGGGAAGAGCACTTTAATAAATAGTTTAGTTAAAAGAAAAGCTCAAGAAGCATACAATATGCCTGGTGTTACTAAAGAGGTAAAGTGGATTAGGATCAATGAAAATTTAGATTTACTGGATACTCCTGGTGTTTTATGGCCAAAGTTTGATGACCAAAATGTAGCCAAGAAATTAGCCTTAACTAGAGCAATTAAAGACTCTATTTACCAAGAGCAAGAGTTAAGTGTTTATTTACTAGAATTTTTAAAAGAATATTATCCTGATTTATTAAAAGAAAGGTATGACGTTAGCTTAGAACTTTGTAACTATGAAATTTTAAAAGAGGTTGCCTTAAAAAGAGGATTCTTTAAGGCTGATGAGATTGATTATGATAAGGCTGCTGTAGCAGTTTTAGCTGATTTTAGAAATATGAGAATAGGAAGAATTACCTTAGATAAATGACAAACAAATATGACGAAAAACTTCATAAAGAAGGCTATAAAGTAATTGTTGGTTTAGATGAAGCAGGTAGAGGTCCAATGGCTGGGCCTTTGGTTGTAGCTGGTGTAGCTTTACCAGAAGGTATTGTTATCGAAGGCTTAGATGATTCTAAAAAACTATCAGCTAAAAAAAGAGAAGTTTTGAGTAAAGAAATTAAAGAAAAAGCTTTAACTTATAAAATTATTTTTATTTCTGAAAAAGAAGTAGATAAAATCAATGTTTTAGAAGCAAGTAAAAAAGGAATGATTGAGGTATTAGAAACCATTAATATAGCTTATGATTTATCTTTAAGTGATGCTATTAAACTTCCTTTTGAAAATAATATTGCTTTAATTAAAGGTGACCAAATAAGTTACAATATTGCAGCTGCTAGTATTCTAGCTAAAGTTGCTAGAGATGAGTATATGATTGAGCTTGATAAAAAGTATCCAGAATATAATTTTAAAAAACATAAGGGTTATGTAACTAAAGAACATTTAGAATTATTGAATAAATATGGGCCTTCTAAAGTTCATCGCAAGAGTTTTAAACCTGTAGCCCAAGCAAAAAAAAGTAGCTAATTAGCTACTTTTTAAAATAAAAAAACAAAATGTTTGTATTATTTATAATATAGTGATATAATCAAAGCGTAAAAATAGGAGTGATATTATGGAAAAATACTTAGTGATTGTGGAGAGCCCAGCTAAGTCAAAGACAATTGAAAAATATTTAGGTAAACAGTATCAAGTTCTATCTAGTAAAGGTCATATCCGAGATTTAAAGAAATCAGGATATGGTGGTTATGGTGTTGACTTAGAAAACAATTTTGAGCCACAATACAGTAGACTAAGAGTTAGATTTCCAGAAATAAAAGCCTTAAAGGAAGCTTTGAAAGATAAATCTAAAGTTTATCTAGCTACCGACCCTGATCGTGAGGGTGAATCAATTGCTTGGCATTTAGCTGAAGTTTTAGAATTAAATGAAGATGACTATGAAAGAGTAGAATTTAATGAAATTACGAAAAAGGCTGTTTTAGAAGCTTTCGAACATCCAAGAAAGATTGATCAAGATTTAGTTCATGCGCAAGAAACAAGAAGGATTTTAGATCGCATTATTGGTTTTAGTTTAAGTAAACTATTACAAAAGAAAATAGGTTCTAAATCAGCTGGTAGAGTTCAATCTGTAGTTTTGAAGATTATTGTTGATCACGAAAAGGAAATTGAAGCTTTTATTCCAGAAGAATATTGGGAAATTTTTGCTAATTTTAGATATAAGAAAACTGATCTTAAAGCTAAGCTAATGACTTACAATAATGAAAAGATTGAACTAAAATCAGAAGAAGATACAAATAACGTTATTAATAATTTAACTGGAAAGTATTTAGTTGATGATATTATCGAAAAAGAAAGAAGGAGAAATCCTAGACCTCCTTTTACAACATCAACTTTCCAACAAGAAGCATCAAGCAAGTTTAACTTTACAGCGAAAAAAACGATGATGATAGCTCAAGGTTTATATGAAGGTGTTGACTTAGAAGATGAAAGAGTTGGTCTGATTACTTATATGCGTACAGACTCTCAAAGATTATCTAATGACTTTATGGCTAAGGCTAAAGATTATATTATTAATAATTATGGCAAAGAGTATTATGCGCCTTACCTTTATAAGACAAACGATGCAAGCCAAGATGCACATGAGGCTATTAGACCGACTAATTTAGATTATCATCCAGAAAAGATTAAAAAATATTTAACACTTGATCAATATAAAATCTATACTATTATTTATAATAGGGCATTAGCTGCTTTAATGGCGCCAGCTTTATTCTTAGATACAAAGGTAAAGATAGATAATAATGGTTATGGTTTTGAACTTAATGGTAGTCAGCTACTTTTTAAAGGTTTCTTAGAAGTTTATGATAGTGATAGTGAAGATAATATTTTACCTAAATTTACTAAAGGCGAAGAAATTAAAAATGTAACTATTGAACCTGTCCAAAACTTTACTAAACCACCTGCAAGATATACAGAAGCTAAGTTAATCAAAAAGATGGAAGAGTTAGGTATTGGCCGTCCTTCTACATACTCAAGTATTATTGATACTTTAAAGATGAGATATTATGTAAGGTTAGAAAATAAATCATTTATCCCTACAGATCAAGGAAAACTAACAACAGAAAAGTTAGACGAGTATTTTTCTGAGATTATCAATATTACTTATACTGCTGATATGGAAAAACACTTAGATGATATTGCAGAAGGAAAACTTGTTTGGTATAAAGAATTAGCTAAGTTTTATGATAGTT
>DAOSSK010000029.1:0-7154 GCA_035377365.1 Bacilli bacterium | reverse complement strand
ATGACTTGATCATGCAAAGATAGGGGATTGCCAATTTTCTTTCTATTTATTATTTGCCTCTGTAGCTCAGTTGGTTAGAGCGCATGACTGTTAATCATGAAGTCATAGGTTCAAGTCCTATCAGGGGCGCCACTTTGAGGCCCGTTGGAGAAGCGGTTAACTCACAAGCCTTTCACGCTTGCATTCGCGGGTTCGAATCCCGCACGGGTCACCAAATTTTTCATTTAGTAAAATAAATGTTTTTAATTTGTTTGTATCTTATATTTAAGATACAATTCTCCTTTCTAGATAAATACGAAAAGTATTTATATAAAAAGCACTTTAATTTAATTAAAGTGCTTTTTTATTTATTGTTACTAAATCCATACATTTTATCTAAAACAAAATTTATAAATTTTCTTGGAAAGATTCTTTCTAAGAAAACTAATATTTTATAAGATTTTCCTATTGTTTTTCTTAATGGTGGTCTTTTCTTAGTAATATTTTTATAAATGATTTTAGCAACATATTCTTTGCTCATTCCTTTTAACTCATCTTCACGCATTTTAGTAAGGGATTTTTCAATTCTCTTACCATAAGCTGGTTCATTAACGTTAGTAGTTATTCTATTTTGATCAAAGTTTGTTTTTGCATCTCCAGGAATAAAATTGGTTACTTTAATGCCAAAAGGTTTAACTTCGATATTTAAGGCTTCACCAAACAAGTTTAATGCAGCTTTATGAGAAGAATAGAAGGCTTGAAAAGGAATAGGAAAAACAGCAGCTACTGAGCTAATTATGGCAATTCTGCCAAAACTGTTTTCTCTCATATAAGGAATAACTGCTTTACTAATATTGACTGTACCAAAATAGTTAACTTCAAATTGTTTTTTGATTAAATCTAAATCAGTATTTTCAATAGAACCTGAAATACCAAAACCAGCAGAGTTAATTAAGTAGTCAATTCTTTTTTCTTTTTCATATATTTCTTTTACATAGTTATTCACTGCTTTATAGTTAGTAATATCTAAGCTAGTTGCGATTAAACCTTCTTCTTCAAAAGGTTTACGGGCAAAACCATAAACTTTATAACCTTTGTTTCTAAAGATTCTTGCAGTTGCAAGGCCAAAGCCAGAAGAGATACCAGTAATAATTACAATTTTCTTTTCGTTTTTCATAATTATCTCCTTTAGTTTAATTTATTATACCATTAAAAGATTAAAAGTATATTAAATTTTGATTTGCTTTATTTAGTGAATAATGCTATAATAAATAATAGCTATTTAATTAGGAGGGTTTATATGAGTAAACTATTTAAATGGACTAAAAAACATATTCCTACTTTAATATTTAGCTTAATCTTTGCGGTTATAGCGCCGTTTACTTTTTCATTTGTGCCGATGTTTACTAAATACATTTTTAATGTAGTTTTAGGACTTGAAGGTGGAGATAGTAAAATTAATTTACCTCAGTTTTTGTTAGACTATTTTGATAAATTTGATGGTTTAAAAGCTATTTTGGTTGTTGGAATAGCATTGATTATATATCAAGCTTTAAGAGGAATTATTTTATTTTGTAATGGTTATTTTAGAGGGAAACTAGCAGAAGGTATTGCTTTTGATATTAGAAGTAAGATGTATTTCAAGATTCAAAACTTTTCTTATTTGAAGCAAAAGAACTTGCAAACTGGAGATTTGATTCAACGTTGTACTTCAGATGTAGACACAGTAAGTTCTTTTGTAAGTAGTCAAGTTACAGAGTTGATTAGAATTGGATCACTTATTGTCTTCTCGGCATGGCAAATGTCTCGTATTAGTATTGAGTTAACATTAGTAACTTTAGTTATTTCACCTATTATGTTAGTAGTTTCTGTTATCTTCTTTAGACACGTAAAGAAAATCTTTACTAATATTGAAGAAAGAGAAGCAGAGATGACTACTAAAATTCAAGAGAATATTAATGGTGTTAGAGTTGTAAAGGCATTTAATCAAGAGATTAGTGAAATAGAAGAATTTGATGAAAAGAATAAAGCATTTCAAGATACTTCTTATAAATTAGGACAAAGCAGTGCTTTATATTGGGGGGCTACTGATTTTCTAGCAATGCTTCAATATGGGGTAACAATGATAGTAGCTATCTTTTTAGCAAAATCTAACCAATTATCTACATCAGATATTATTACTGCTTTAATGTATATTGGAACATTGATTTTTCCAATTAGGGGTTTAGGTAGAGTAATTAGTGAGTTTGGTAAGACTATTGTTTCTGCGAACAGAATCGAAGAAATTGTTCAAGAAGAAAGTGAATATGAAGTTAATGGAACTTTAAAACCTGAAATTAAAGGTGGAATTGAGTTTAAAAATGTTTATTATACTTTTCCAGATAGTAAAGAACAATTATTTAAAGGTGTTAGTTTTAAGATTAATCCAGGGGAAACAGTTGCAGTTGTAGGTAAGACTGGTTCAGGTAAAAGTACTATTGCAAATATGTTAGTTCGTTTCTTAGAAGCTAATGAAGGTGAGATTTTTATTGATGGAGTAAATATTAAAGATATTGAAAAACACTGGTTAAGAAGTAACATTGGTTTAATTTTACAAGATCCATTTTTATATACAGGAACTGTTTATGAGAATATTAATATAGGTAATCGTAATCCAGAAACTAAAGTAATCACAGCTGCTAATGTAGCAGCAATTCATGGCGATATTTCTAACTTTGATAAAGGTTATTATACTTTAGTTGGAGAAAAGGGTGTTACTTTATCAGGAGGCCAAAAACAAAGGATTTCAATTGCAAGGATGTTGCTTTTAGAAAGACCTGTTTTAATCTTTGATGACTCTTTATCAGCTGTTGATACAAAAACAGATTATAAAATTAGACAAGCATTAAAAGAAGCTAATCAAGAGCTAACGTCTATTATTATTACTCATAGAATTACAACAGCAAGACAAGCAGATAAAATTATTGTCTTAGATGATGGTGTTGTAAGTAATATTGGTACTCATGAAGAGTTAGTGTTGAAAGATCCTTTATATAAATCTTTATGGGATATTCAAGGCGATTTAGAAGAAACATTTAATAAATACGTAGAGGAGGCAGTAGCATGAGTCCTTTAGTAATTATTTTATTAAGTATGTTTGTTTTAGATATTATTTTAGTTTTGTTTTATATTTCTTATTCTAAGAAAAGAACAAAAAACATTGATGTTGATGAAAGAGGAGAACAAACTAAATTTAGTTTTTCAGTTTGGAAGAAAATTTTTAAGATGATGATTAAGAAACCAAAGAACATTATTTTAATGTTAGTTTTTGGTGTTTTATTAGCTCTTCTTGATGTTATCTTTCCTTTAATAAACGCAGGAGCAATTGAAACTTTCTTTAGAGAAGGTAATTTTGATCAAACAAAATACTATATTGTTTATTATATATTATTTGCATTTGCAAGTATGATTATTGTTAATAGACATATCATTTATGCAGTTAGAGTAGATAGACAGTTGGCCTATGATATAAGACGTGAAACTTTTCATAAATTACAAGAGTTGTCATTTAGTTATTATGACAAGACTGAGGCTGGTTGGATTATGTCAAGGATGACAAGCGATTCTACAAGACTTTCAAGAATTATTTCTTGGGGACTATTTGATATCGTTTGGGGATCATTGAATATGTTGTTCTCATTGATTGTAGTGTTTGTCTTAGAATATCGTTTAGCTTTAATCATTTTATTCTTAATTCCTAGTTTAACTGTTATTAGTTTATTTTTTAGGACGAAGATTTTAGACTCATATCGTAAGGTTAGAAAGACTAATTCAATGGTTACATCCTCATATAATGAAGCAATGCTTGGAAGTCAAACAACTAAGAGTTTAGTATTAGAAGAATATAATAAAGAAGCATTTGATAATTTAGCCGGAAAGTTAAAGAAAGAATCAATCAGAGCAAACTATTTTTCTTCAATGTTTTTCCCTATTTTACTTGTAGTTAGTTATGTATCTGTTGTAGCAATTATGTATATTGGTGGTAACTTAACGATTCAAGGTTTAGTTACAGTTTCTGGCTTATATTTAGCTATTAACTATGCGAGGATGTTCTTTGATCCAATTATGCAAGTAGCTAGAATCCTAGCAGAATTACAACAAGCTCAAGCTAGTGCAGAGAGAATTGTAGGCTTATTAGAATTAGAACCTGAAATTCATGATAGTGAAGAGATTAAAGAAAAGTTTGGAACGATTTTACATCCAAAGAGAGAAAACTATTTAGAAATTAAAGGGAATGTTGAGTTTAAAGATGTAAGCTTTGCTTATTTAAAAGACGAATATGTTTTAAAGAATTTTGATTTAAAAGTTAAACAAGGTACTAGTGTTGCCTTAGTAGGTGCTACTGGTTCTGGTAAGACAACAATTGTAAACTTGCTTTGCAGGTTTTATGAACCAACAAGCGGTGAAATTTTAATTGATGGAATCAATTATAAAGATTATTCAATCGGTGGTTTACATTCGTCTTTAGGCTATGTCTTACAAACTCCACACTTATTTAACTTAAGTATAATAGATAATATTAGATATGGTAGACCAGAAGCGACAAAAGAGGAAGTTGAAGAAGTTGCAAAATTAATTGGTGCTCATGACTTTATTATGAAACTAGAAGAAGGATATGATACTTTTGTAGGGGAAGAAGGAAGTATGCTTAGTCTTGGGGAAAGACAGTTAATTAGTTTTGCAAGAGCATTACTTGTTAACCCAAAGATTTTAGTTTTAGATGAAGCTACATCTTCAATTGATACAAAAACAGAAGAAGCCATTTTAAAAGCTATTGATATAGTAATGAAAGGAAGAACTACTTTTATTGTAGCTCATCGTTTATCAACTATTACTAATGTAGATAAGATCTTAGTTATTGATCAAGGTAAAATTAAAGAACAAGGAACACATAATGAGCTACTTCAATTAGAAGGAGAATATTATGAGTTATATAAAAATCAATTTATTGAAGAAACTATTGATAAATCGTCTAAGAAAGCAGAGAGTTAAATCTTTGCTTTTTTAGTTATCTTGAATAAAAAGGTAAAATATAGTATAATATTAAATAGAGGGAAGATATGAAAGCAATCTTTATTTATAACCCAGAAAGTGGTTCTGGAAGAATTAGAAGAAATATATCTTATATCAAAAAAAAGCTTGAGAGTAAATATAGTGTAGTTGATATTTATGAATCTAAATCAAAGAAAGATTTGATTAAAAAAGCTAGTATGACTAGTGATTACGATGCTTTGATTTTTTCTGGTGGAGATGGGACATTTAATGATATTATTACAGGTATCAGCAAGTTAGAGAAAAAACCTGTTTTAGGATATTTACCATCTGGGACTGCAAACGATATTGGTAAAAACCTTAATCTTTCTAAAAACTATAAGAAAGCTTTAAAAGTCATTTTAAATGGTAATGTTTCAGCACACGATGTTGGTTTAATTAATAATGATCATTATTTTATGTATGTAGTTGCATCTGGGACTTTTTCTTCTGTTTCTTATAGAACTAAGAGAGAAACTAAGAAAAGTTTAGGCAAGCTTGCTTATCTACTTGATGGATTAAAAGACCTTTTTAATCCTGAAGTAGTTGATTTTAAACTGAAAATGAATAATCAAGAATGGGAATATAGTGTTCCTTTAGTTTTAATTTTAAATTCTAAATCAGTAGGTGGAATTAAGTTTAACTATCGAGGACATCGTAATGATGGCTATTTTGATATTTTGATTTTCAAAAAAGGAAAAGGAAAGAAAAAAGGATTAGTTAATATCTTTGGTGGTTTCTTATCAGGAATTTTTCAAAGAAAGTTGAAGAAAAGAAACGTCATTAGTTTAAGGGCAAATGAGTTAATTTTAGAAGCAAGTGATAATATTACTTGGTGTATTGATGGCGAAGAAGGTATTAAAGGAACGATAACAATTAAGAACTTGCATAAGCATATTCAAATATACACACCTAAAAATTGAAAAAGAATGAGAAATATAGTATAATATAAAAAAGGAGATATGTTATGTCTTATAGTAAAAAAGAAGCTTTAGAATTGTGGGTACATGAGATGGGGGATAAAGAATACAGCTACGACTTTACAGGAAGAAAGATCAAACGAGAAGATTATCTAGAAAAAAATCAAGTTGGTTGGGTGATATCGTTTGTGAAGCCATTAAGTTTAGGTGGTAAATCTACAGCTGATAATGTTGTCATTTTACACCACTTAACTGAAGAAGAAAAAGGAGACCATTTCCCTATCTTTACTGCTAGATCTCGTAAATACGAAATCAAATACGACAAAGGACATGATTTCTACTATATTGAAAGAATTATTGAAGAAGATGATGAGGATAAGTATTTTATCTAAATGCGTATAATTACAGGTAAACATAAGTCAAGAGTACTTAAGACTTTGAAAGGTCCTAATACAAGACCAATGATGGATCGTATGAAAGAATCAGTTTTTAATACAATAGATTCTCATATTGAAGGAGCAAATGTTTTAGACTTATTTGGAGGTTCTGGTGCTTTATCATTAGAAGCTATTTCCAGAGGTGCTAAGCACTCATCTATTAGTGAGATTAACTATGAAGCTTATAAAGTCATTTTAGAAAATGTCCAAACTCTAAAAGAAGAAAATAGTGTAACTATTTATAAAATGAGTTATCAAAAGTTATTACAAGTCATAAAAGAAAATGAGTTTAAGTTTGATTTAGTTTTTGTAGATCCACCATATAAGTTAGAAGTTGCAAATTCAATTATTGAAGAATTAATTCAAAGTGGTAATCTTAATGACGAAGCAATTATTGTTTCACATTACTATAAAGGTACTTATCCAGTTTTAACTCAAGAAAATCTTGAAGTTTTAAAACATAATGTTATGGGTACAAGTGAATATATAATTTATAAGTATATAAACTAATAAGAAAACCCTGTTTAGATAGACAGGGTTTTGCTTGGAGTTGTATAATTTTCTCTTTACAAATTGTTTGAAATAGAGTATAATATAGTATATGTCCTGGTAGCTCAGCAGGATAGAGCAACGGCCTTCTAAGCCGTCGGTCGGGAGTTCGAATCTCTTCCAGGACGCCATTTGTTTATTTAGTGCTACTATTAATAAGTAGCATTTTTATTAATCAAAATAAAAAGCTAGTTTTATT
>DAOSSK010000028.1:0-7489 GCA_035377365.1 Bacilli bacterium | reverse complement strand
GTTGTTGTGGTTCATTAAGTCCAATGATTGTTACGGCTAGGATTGTGTCCCTACATTACCTGACATATCAAGTAACATTGATTGGAAAAAGACTAATACTGGTATTGTAATAATAATATTTTCAAAACCAGAAATTAAGAACGAAACAAAGAAACCTAAGAATAATAAGAAGATAAGCCAAGGAACTCTTTTTTTAATTGTGCTCCAAATACTTTCTTCAATATCTGTTTCTTCAGTTAAACCCGCAAATTTTGCATAGTCTTCATGAACTTCTTCTTGGTAAGCATCGATGATATTATCGCTTTCTAGTACCCCAACAAACACTTCATTTTCATCAAGGACCGGAATAATATCTAAGTCATAATCTACAATCTTATAGATTTTATCTTCGATTAGATCATTAACGTGTAAAATTGGGTAGTTAGTTTTAATAATGTCTTCAAGATTACTATCAGCTCTTGCAATAATTAAATCTTTTAAGTCAACAGCTCCATATAATGTGCCATCATCATTTAAAACATAAAGAATAAAAATATTATCATTTTCAGCTGCTTCAGATACCATTTTTTTCATTGCAGCTCTAATTGTATCATTTCTATTAATTGTGATATAGTTTGTGGAGATAATACTACCAATCGTTTCTTCTTCATATTGATAAATAGTATCGATTTCTTCAGCACTTTCATCATCAATTAACTCAAGGATGTTTTCTCTATCATCTTCATCTAATTTCTTTAAAACATCTACAGCGTCTACTGTATCCATTAAGCTAATGATTTCAGCTGTTTTTTCTTCATCTAGTTCATCAAAATATGTTTTTGGTTCTTCTAAATAAGCAAAAACATCTGAAAGTTTTTGCGCCGATAGGGATTTATATAGTTTTTGCCTTTCTTCTTCAGATAGAATTTCAAAAGTTGTAGCAATATCATAATCGTGATATTTACTTAACAAATTTTTGATTTTCGCTTGACTATTTTTTTGGATGATGTTTTTAATTTTTAAAGTTGTATTAGTATTCATATTTATCTCCTTTCTATAATATTTTACTACAATCACCACTGTTTTTCAAGAAAAAATAAATCTATGAAACTCTTTACATTTTAATACAAAAACATTTAAAAATTTGTTATAATATAGTAAGGAGTTGATTGATATGAAGTATAGTTTTTTAAATGATTATAACACCTTAGCTCATCCTGAGGTCTTCAAACATCTACAAAAATATGTGAATGAAGTCAATGAAGCATATGGACTTGATGAGCATTCTAAAAATGCCAAACGAATGATTTTAGAAAAGATAGGCAATAACTATGATGTTCATTTTTTGGTAGGTGGTACTAGCGCTAACAAAATAGTCTTATCGCATTTTCTTAAACCATATGAAGCAATAATTTGCCCTGAGAGTGCTCATATCAACAGACGCGAAACAGGTGCAGTTGAAGCTAATGGTCACAAGATTTTGGTTGCAAAAAGCATAAATGGTAAGATAACACTAGAAGGTATTAAGGAAGTATTAGTAGAACATAATGATGAACATGCTGTTATGCCAAGAATTGTTAGTATTTCCTATACAACAGAATATGGTACAGTTTATACTAAAAAAGAATTAGAAGACATAGCAAAATTGTGTAAAGAAAATAACTTATTTCTTTATGTGGATGGGGCAAGGTTAGTTTATGGACTAGCTGCATCCAATCTTTCTTTAAAAGAATTTGCTTCAATTCCTGATGCTTTTACTATTGGAGGAACTAAAGCAGGAGCTATGTTAGGTGAGGCTGTAGTTATTAAAAAAACTAAAGATGCTAATAACTTTAGATATTCGATAAAACAAAATGGTGGAATGTTAGCTAAAGGATTTTTAGCAGGGTTGCAATTTGAAGTTTTATTTACTAATGATTTGCTTTTGGAAATTTGTAAAGATGCTAATCAAAAAGCCGTATATTTAAGAGACAAAATGAAGGAATTAAATATTAAATTTTTATTTGAATCTGATACCAATTTACAATTTCCAATCTTGAGTAATAAAGCAATAAAAGTTTTAAAAGAAAAATATCTTTTTTCTGTTTGGAATCCGAGAGAAAAAGATTCAGTAGTAAGATTTGTAACTACATATGGTAGTGATTATAAAGTAATAGATCAATTAATTGAAGATCTAAGAAAAGAGTTATAGATGAAAAGAAAAGTTAAAGTAGGAAATTTGAAAACTGGAAAGAATAATAGTATTACTGATGTCTTAGGTGTTAAGGTTGGTCATGTAACTTATCATGATGATGTTCACCATACAGGAGTAACTGCAATTGTTCCTAAAGAGAATATCTTTCAAGAAAAAGTATTAGCTTCTTGTTATACATTTAATGGTTTTGGTAAAAGCATTGGTTTTATGCAAGTTGAGGAATTAGGCACTTTAGAGACACCAATTATTCTTACTAATACTTTAGCTGTTGGTAGAGCAGCTGATGGATTGATTCATTACATGCTAGATAAAAATCCTGATATTTGCATTAAGACTGGTTCAGTTAATCCCTTAGTTATGGAATGTAATGATGCTGTAGTAAACAATATTAGGGATATTATCATTACAAAGGAAGATGTTTATAAAGCTATTGATAGTGCTAGTATTGATTTTAAACAAGGATCATATGGTGCTGGAAGTGGAATGGTTTGCCATAGTTTGAAAGGTGGGATTGGCTCATCTAGTAGAATAATTGTTGTTGATGATAAAGAATATATAGTAGGTGTTTTAGTAAATTCTAACTTTGGTAGTTCTAAAGACTTAGTTTTCAATAAAACCTTTATTGGAGATAAAATTAAGCTAAATGATAAATCTAAAGATCAAGGTTCGATTACGATTGTTGTGGCAACTGATTTACCTTTGAATAATTTACAGTTAAAAAGAGTTGCTAAAAGAGCAATTATTGGTGTAACTAATACTGGCAGCATTGCAAGTAATGGAAGTGGTGAAATGATTTTAGCATTCACAACAGCTAACTTAGTACCTCATTATGGAAAAGATAAAGTACTAGATATTAAATCAATCCACAATGATAATATTGATTTAGTATTTAGAGCTGTAATTGAAGCAACAGAAGAAGCTATTTTAAATTCTTTACTTGAGAATAAAACAATTAATGGTTATCAAAAGAAAGTTTATGCCTTAGAAGAATTTAAAGAAGCATATGACGATCTATTGATAAAGGAAGATAAAGATGTATAAATTAGGGATCATTGGTGGCATGGGGCCTTTAGCTACATCAGAACTTTTTAGAAGAATTGTTTTAAAAACTGATGCCAAGTTTGATAGAGAGCATATAAAAATTGCCATTCTAAATAATCCTAGCATTCCTGATAGAACACAAGCTATTGTTGCTGGGGGAAATAGTCCTGTTCCTTATTTAAATGAAGCAATTGCTGATTTGAAAAAGTTAGGTGCTGAATATGTAATTATGCCTTGTAACACTGCTCATTATTTTGTAGATAAGGTAGACTTTCAAGGCTTAAAGTTTATTAATATGGTTGAAGAAACACTTAACTATTTGAAAGAAAAGTATAATGATAAAAAAATTATTGTTTTATCAACATCAGGCACTAATGTGGCTAATGTTTATAAATCAAAGGATTTAAATATTAGTTATGTAGACTATATGAGCCAAAAATCTTTAGATCAATTTATTTACCAAATTAAGGAAGGCTATGATTTAGAAGCTATTGCAATTAGATTAAAGAAAATGTTAGCAGATAAGTCTATTGTTTATGTGCTAGCTTGTACTGAATTATCTTTATTAAAAGAATATTTAAAAGAGTATATAATTGTAGATGCAATGGATATTTTAGTTTTAAAAACAATTGAAAAACTAGGATATCAATATAAGAAATGAACACATTAGATAAACTAATGTGTTTTTATATATGAAAGCATATTCATATGTATTGACATTCATATAAGAAAATAATATAATAATCTAAAGGAGATTAATATGAGTGTAGATAAAATTAAAAATAAAATTATAACTCTAGATGAGCAAGAAAAAATAACTTTGTTATTTAGGACTATGGGAGATTCAACTCGTTTTACTATTATTGTAGCCTTATTTGAATCTGAATTGTCGGTTACTGAACTTACAAAAGTTACAGGAATGAATCAATCAGCTGTAAGTCATCAATTGCGTGTTTTAAAAGAACAAGATATTGTTCGCTTTGAAAGACAAGGGAAAAAAAGAATTTATTATCTAGCAGATCATCACATTAAGACACTTTATGAATTTGCCTTAATGCACGTAAGAGAGGAAAAACATGAGAGTTAAAGAAATTGAAATTAAAGATTATAATTGTTTAGTGTGTAATGATGAAATAAATTTAATTCTTCAAAATAATAAAATTAGTTCTAAGAAAATCTCAGGAAATAAGATTTTATTTTCTTCTGAAGATGATGGCAAGCTTAAAAAGGCTGATCTTGAAATTCAAAAAGTATTAAAAACGCATGGTCATAGTTTTAAAACTGATGAATATGTGTCATATAGTTTCAATTTGCGTAATGTTACTTGTCCTAGTTGTTCAAAAAAAATCAAAAGAGATCTTTTAAAAGACGATAATATTATTGAAAGCGAAATTTTAATTGAAACACAGACTTTAAAATTAAAGTTAAAAGAAAAGGAAAATGAAAAACAACTTGTAAGAAGAGTAAATAATATTATTAAAAATTATATTACTAATGGCTCAATTGTTTTAGAGAAAAAGAGAAATTTTGTTAAGGATAATTGGCTACTTATAAGTAGAACTTTAGTAGCTACAATTTTACTTTTGGTTGGAGCATTTGTTTTTAAAGACCAAACTTATAAACTAGTTATTTTTATTTTAAGTTATTTAATTATTAGCTATGATATTATATACCGAGCATTTAAAGCCTTATTTACTAAATTTTCTTTAAACGAGCATTTTTTAATGATGGTTGCATCAATAGGATCTTTTATCATAAATGAGCCAACAGATAGTATTTTAGTTATGTTACTATATCAAGTTGGTGAATTATTAAAAGATTTATCAGTTAGTCGCTCTACAAAATCAATTCAAGAATTACTTGCATTTACTGAAAAAGAGGTTAATGTTATTGTAAATGATGAAGTTGTAAGAATGGATATTGGTGATGTAAAGATTGATAGTATTGTTTTGGTAAAAACAGGAGAGAAAGTACTTCTAGATGGTATTATAGTAGATGGTGAAGGATACTTAAATACAAAAATGATTACAGGGGAATCAAAACAACTTCAGGCTATTAAAGACGAAGAAGTAGTTAGTGGTTATATTTTAGAAAGTGGAACTTTGAAAATTAAAACTACAAGTGATGCATCTAATTCAAAAATTAATCAAATTATTAGTTTCTTAGAAGAAGCTAAAGAAAATAAAAGTGAAACAGAACTTAGAGTAAGTAAAATGGCAAAATACTATACACCAATTATTTTGCTATTAGCAGTCTTAATTTTCATTATACCTGTAAGCATTTTAGGATTTACAACTACTAGTTTGGAAACTTGGGGTTATCGAGCTTTAATTTTCTTAGTTGTTTCTTGTCCTTGCTCGATTGTAATTTCTATTCCTCTTGCTTATTTTTTAAGTGTTGGAGCTGCTAGTAGAAAAGGCATTTTAATTAAAAGTGGTAATAGTTTAGATGTTTTAGAAAATATTAACACTGTATATTTAGATAAAACAGGTACAATGACACATGGAGTTTTACGTGTTTCTAAAATTCATACTATTGGCTATAGTGAAGATGAGTTTTTTGAATTGGTGGCTTTAAGCGAAATTAAATCGCATCACCCGATTGCTAAGTCAATTGTAAGTGAATATAGAGACAAGCTAGATATTCAAAGAGTTAAGATGTTTGAAGAAATAAAGGGACAAGGAATTAAAACAATAATAGATGATAAGAGTATAATTATTGGTAGTTATAGTTTTCTTAAAGAAAACGGAATAAAGTTAGAAGAAGTAGAAACTATAGGCTCAGTCATCTATGTAAGCATTAATAATAAATATTCTGGTTATATTGTAATTCAAGATCAATTAAGAAAAGATGCAAAGCATTTAATTAGTTTTCTTAAAAAGAAAAAGATTAAGACTCATTTATTAACTGGTGATAATGAAGCGGAAGCTAAAAGAATTACAAAAGTTTTAGAAATTGATGATTATAATCATTCATTATTACCTTTAGATAAAACAGAAATTATTAAACAAGATGCTAGTAAAACACTATTTTTAGGAGAAGGAATAAATGATGCTCCAAGTTTAGAGATAAGTGATATTGGAGTTAGTTTAGGTGGGTCTGCTAGCGATCTTGCCATAGAGTCAGCAGATGTAGTTATCGTAGATGACAACTTAAGGAGTATTGAGTCTTTATTTAAACTAGCTAAGAAAAATAAAAGAATTGTTAATCAAAATTTAATTATATCTTTAGGTAGTAAAGTTGTATTATTAACTATTAGCGCATTAGGTTTAACTAATATGTGGATAGCAATTGTAGCTCATTTAGGTATTACTTTATTGTGTATTTTAAATGCTACAAGGATGTTAAGTCGTAGACCATTCTTGTGAAAAAACTTTTTTCAAAAAATGTTTTGCCACTTTAAAAAACAAAAAGAATATGATATAATATATAAAAAGGAGGGGAAAGATGGTTAAAAAAATATTTGTAGTTTATGATGAGGAAGATCAAGAACATGTTGATAAGATTAAAAACTACGCTTCTGGTACAGGAAAGAAATATGAACTTATAGATTGTCTTGCTTTGAAAGAAAAACTTGGTAAAGTAGATGATGAAGAACTTAAAAAAGAATTTTATCAAAAAATGGATGAAGCAGAAATCGCAGTCATTATTATGAGTCAAGCAATTAGGTCAATGCGTAAGTATATTAGCTGGCAAGTGACTTATCTTGCAAATGAAAAAAAGCCACTAGTATGTGTTAATACTAATGGCATTAGATCAGTTGATTCTACATTCCTACCTGCTAAATTAAAGCGTGGCGCATTATCGTTACATATCCCTCTAAACAAAGAAACTTTCAATATGGCTATTGATAATTGGCCAAGATTTCATGAAAAGTTTGTAGCTGAAGGTAAAAACGGAATGTTTAAATTCCCAGAAAGTATATACAAACAAATGAAGGGAGAAAAAAAGGACTAATTATAGTCCTTTTTTCTTTTTCTGATATTCTTTTGATAAATTAAATAAATTATTATAAAAATCAAAATAATAAGAAACGTACTCTTTATTTACCAAAGATAAATTTTTATGGATAAGTTCTTCTTCTCTTTTTTCGTCTTCAACAGTCTCTTTATTTAATTGAGCAATCAATTCCATTCTTTCATTAAAAAGCTTAATTAGCTCTTTATCTACAACTTCAATTTCTTTTCTAATAATTTTTAAATCCTTCATTTTCTATCTCCTTCTTTTATATTATAACAAAAAGTAAGGAGTTTTTTAAGTAAAATATTTGTAAAG
>DAOSSK010000027.1:0-7821 GCA_035377365.1 Bacilli bacterium | reverse complement strand
ACGATATGCGCTCTTCTTCTTGCAAACTCTAACTCATAATTACATCTATTAGTTGTTACTTCCTTTTGATGATTAATATATGCATCTAAGATCTCTGCTAATCCCATTGATTTAGGATGTTTATCACTAATACATGTTACATTAAAGCTGTAATTGATTTGAAGTTCAGTCATTTTATAAAAGAAATCACGAATATCTTTTGGATCTACTCCTTTTTCTAAATCAACTACAATCTTTAAACCTTCACGGTCAGTTTCATCTCTAACTTCAATAATCCCAGCGATATTTTTATCGACATAAACTTCACTCATTTTCTTTACAACACTACCCTTATTTACACCATAAGGGATTTCAGTAAAGACAATTTGATTAATCTTTTTACCTTCAATAATATCTGATTTAGCTCTAACAATTATCTTTCCACGGCCTGTTTTATAGGCTTTCTTTAACTCTTTTTCCCCTTGAACAATTCCCCCAGTTGGAAAATCAGGTCCTTGCACATAAACCATTAACTCATCTAAACTGCAATTAGGATGATCAATACGGTAAATAGTTGCATTAATAACCTCATCAATATTATGAGGAGGAATTTCTGTAGCATAACCAGCGCTAATTCCCGTTGCACCATTTACTAAAATATTAGGAAACTTAGCAGGTAAAACAACTGGTTCTAACTCTTCATCATCAAAGTTAGGAACAAATCCTACAGTTCTTTTATCAATATCTTTTAACAGCATCTCTGCATATTTACTTAAACGACATTCAGTATAACGCATTGCAGCTGCAGGATCACCATCAATTGAACCATTATTACCATGCATATCAATTAAAGGGAGTCTCATTTTAAAATCTTGACTCATTCTAACTAAAGCATCATAGATTGAAGAATCACCATGAGGGTGATATTTACCTATAACGTCCCCAACAATCCTCGCTGACTTTTTATACCCTTTATTAGAAAATACCCCAATTTTATACATTGCATAAAGAATTCTTCTTTGAACTGGCTTTAATCCATCTCTAACATCTGGTAATGCACGATCTTGAATAATCGCTTTTGAGTAACGAGCAAAACGGGAAGCAAAAACATCTTCAATGTTTTCTTCAATTATACGTTCTTGAATAAACTTATCAATTTGATCCATATTTTTACTCATAGTCTCCTCCTGCTTCTGCTTTTTCTAATGTGAAGTTATCTACATTTTCAAATGAAACATTATTTTCAATCCAGTTTCTTCTAGGCTCTACATCATCACCCATTAAGATTTCAATCTTTTCATCTGCGTAATCAAAATCTTCAATTTTAACTTGAATTAAAGTCCTCGTTTCTGGATTCATTGTTGTCTCCCATAATTGCTCAAAGTTCATTTCACCTAAGCCCTTATATCTTTGGATCATCACATTCTTTCCAGCTGTTAATTCTCTTAATTCATCATCATTCCAAGCATATTGATAGTCTTTTCTTGTAGTGACTTTATATAGAGGTGGCTGAGCAATATAAATATAACCATTTTCAATTAACTCAGTCATATATCTAAAGAAAAATGTTAGTAAAAGAATTTGAATATGAGCTCCGTCATCATCAGCGTCAGTCATAATAATAATCTTTTTATAATTTGATTTACTAATATTAAAATCTTGGCCAAAACCGGCACCAATAGAATGAACTAAAGATAAAATCTCTTCATTTTTAAGTAAATCTTCTGGCTTAGTCCTTTCTGCATTCAACACCTTACCTCTTAAAGGAAGAATAGCTTGAAATACACTATCACGACCTTGCTTTGCTGAACCACCTGCAGAATCTCCCTCTACAATAAACAATTCATTTTTATCAGGATTTCTTCTTTGTGTTGGAACTAACTTACCTGTAAGATTAGTCTTTTTAGAAACAATTTTCTTTACTTTTCTAGCATCTGCTCTTGCTTTTCTTGCAGCTTCTCTTGCATTAGCTGCTCTAATCATCTTATCAATTAGCTTATTGGCAATTTCACCTTTTTCAGCTAAGAAGAAACCAACTCTTTCGTTTACAAAACTTTCTAGGGCACTTTTTGCTTCTGGAGTACCTAACTTATTCTTTGTTTGTCCTTCAAACTGTAAGATAGTCTCAGGGATTCTAATATTAATAATTGCAGTTAAGCCTTCACGAATATCTGAACCCTCTAAATTAGGATCACGATCTTTTAAGAACTCTTTCATTCTCGCATAATCATTAAATGCTCTTGTTAAGCCGGCTCTAAAACCAGTTTCATGAGTTCCGCCATCTTTTGTATTAATGTTATTTACAAATGAAACAATGTCTTCACCATAAGCTTCAGATCCAAATTGCATTGCAACTTCTATACTAATTTGCTCTCTTGTTCCTTCAAAAAACAATGCATCATGGAAACTCTTACGTCCTTTAGTCTTTGATTCTAAAAACTCAATAATACCATTTTTAAATTGAAAAGTATCACTAGTACCATGACGCTCATCATCTAATTTAATTTTTAAACCTTTAATTAAAAAAGCTGATTCTTTCAATCGTTCCTTAATAATATTATTATCAAATCTAGTTGTACTAAAGATAGCTGGGTCTGGTTTAAAGGTAATTTCTGTACCAGTACGATGCCCACTATAATTTATAACTTTCGGGCTTCTAATTACTGATCCACCTTTTTCATACTTTTGGTAGAATTCTTTGCCATCACGTCTAATTCTTACCTCTACAATCGAACTTAAAGCATTAACTACTGCTGAACCAACACCATGTAAACCACCTGAAACTTTATAACCTCCAGATGAATCAAATTTACCACCAGCATGAAGTGTACAAAAAACAACCTCAGGAGTTGGTCTACCTGACTTGTGTCTACCAATTGGAATACCACGGCCATTATCGCTAACGGTAGCCGAATTATCTTTATGAATTGTAACTTGGATTAAATTAGCTTCTCCTGCTAAAGCCTCATCAATAGAGTTATCTACTATCTCCCAAAGCAAATGATGTAAGCCTCTTGAATCAGTTGAGCCAATATACATCCCTGGCCTTTTCCTAACGGCCTCTAATCCCTCTAAAACCTGGATATCTTTTTCTGTGTAAGTCTGTTTTGCCATATAACCACTCCTTTTAATATATTATACCACATATTAAACTAAAAGTAAACACTTATTTTTATATTTTAATATATTCATTTTTGACAATTGAATATGTTTTATAACTATTTTATATAAAAATACTTAAATAAATGAAAATTAAAATACTTTTTTTATATTTTTAGTATAAAAATATAAACAATATGGTATAATAATTAAGGTGATTTTATGAATATCTATCTAGAAATATTATTATTAGTCTTATCATATATTTTAGGATCAATTCCCTTTGGCCTTTTACTTGGTAAAATGAAAGGAATTGACTTAAGGGAAGTTGGCTCAAAAAATATCGGAACTACCAATGCCTGGCGCAACCTAGGACCAGGATTAGGAATTCTTACTTTAATCTTGGATGTCTTTAAAGCTGTTATTGTTTTAGGTTTAGTAAGGTATAACATGATTCCCAATGAAAGTATTGTTATCGATCCAATCTTTTATGGCTTAGCTGCTGCAATCGGCCATACTCATTCGATCTTCTTAAAGTTTAAAGGCGGTAAAGCTGTCGCATGTACAGCAGGTGTATTACTTGTTTACTCTCCAGCTACTACTATTATCTTTGCTTTTGTCTTTTTTGTAACACTATTTATTTCTAAATATGTTTCTTTGGGATCAATGATGGCAATTTTAGTTACCTTTTTAGTTTCTTTTATGATTCCATATCTAGGCGGTAAAGACTTTATTACTGGTTTACAGCTAGACTTTGACTTTGTAATTGCTTTAGGAATTTTCTGTGTTTATATCTTTTTAAACCACATCTCAAATATTAAAAGAATTCAAAGTGGCGAAGAAAGAAAAATACATTTAATAAAAAAAAGATGATCTAAATCATCTTTTTTTATTTTATTTGTTTTGTTCCATACTAGCCATAACTTGGCGAACTTGTTTTTCTGATGGCGTTCTACCCATTGATTTAAACATCGCCCTAATCATGTTCTCAGTAACTGGAGGATTTTCTTTTAGGTGTTTTTTAAATAAGTGTCTAGATACAAAAAAACCAACTATTGCACCTACTAATAAAGCACCAATACCAATTAATAATACTCCCCACCAAACAATCATAATTATCACCTCTTCTATAACTTAATTATACCAAAAGCCTTAATAAAAATCAATTTTTTTGTAAATTAAACTTGATACTTTCTAAAATAAATGCTATAATTATCAACGTACAAGGAGGATTAGTATGCCAAAATTTATTACAGATGCTTGTATTGCTTGTGGCGCTTGCCAAGCAGAATGTCCAGTTGATTGCATTATTGAAGGTGATATCTTTGTAATCGATGCAGATTTATGTATCGATTGTGGTGCATGCGTTGACGTTTGCCCTACAGGTGCAATCGAAGACAAATAAGAAAAAAGTGGTTTGACCACTTTTTTTATTACAAGATATCGATATACTAATAAATACATTACTTTTTAGCTAAAATATCTTTTATTAGAGACTTTTTATGCAGTACTTGTTTACTAGGATATTTAATCTTCTCATATCTAGCATATTCATCATCTAAATAGTTATAAAAGATGTTATTTGGATGTTTTAAGTTATATGGACCAAATAATATTTCTTCTTCTGTTAGTTTAACAACTTCAACTACTCTTTTAGTTACAATAATCTCATAATACTTTTCATCAAAAATTACTTCTTCATAAATAATTTTAAAACAATTTTCAGATAAATATTTTCTTAAATCACTAACATTACGATTAGCTTGTAAGATTAAAGTTTGTTTTTTAATCTTGTTTAAGTTTTCATGTACTAGTTTTATTATTAAAGTTCCACCTAAACCACTCATTATTATATGATCTACATCCTCTTCTAATTCATCCAAACCATTAGATAAAGAAAAACTTACCTTCTCTTCGAAGCCAAAACTAACAATATTTTCTTTAGCCCTCAAAAGGGGCATTTTTTTATTATCAACAGCTTGAGCTTTTAAGGTCTTACCTTCAAGCAGAGCTTCAATAATTAAATAACCATGATCTGTTCCAATATCAGCTATTTTCTTAGAATCTTTAATTAAAGATACAAGTTTTTCAATTCTTTTTCCAAACATAGTAATACCTCTATAAATAAAAGGCCTATTTAAGAGGCCTTATTTTAATCTTTAAATTGATTTAATTTACGTTTTCTAATTGGATGACGCAACTTACGTAAGGCTTTAGATTCAATTTGTCTTATTCTTTCTCTAGTTACATTAAATACTTTTCCAACTTCTTCTAAAGTGTGTTGTTTACCATCAACTAAACCATAACGCAATCTAATAACTTCTTCTTCTCTAACATTTAGTGTTGTTGATAGCACTTTATCTAATTCTTCTTTGTATTTAGATTTAATAGTATATTCTAGTGGATCTAAAGCATCGCCATCACTTACAAAATCAGCATAAGTTGTATCTTCTTCATCACCTACTGGAGCTTCTAAAGCTAATGGCTCAATAGCAATCTTTTGAATGTCTTGAACTTTTTCTGGTGTTAAATCTAATTCTTTCGCAAGCTCTTCAATAGTCGGTTTACGGTTATAAACTTGAGCAAGTTTCTTTTCAACTTTACGAAGACGATTAATAGTTTCAACCATATGAACAGGAACACGTATTGTTCTTGCCTGGTCGGCAATTGCTCTACTAATAGCTTGTTTAATCCACCAAGTTGCATATGTAGAGAAACGAAAACCTCTATTGGGGTCAAACTTAACTACTGCTTTCATTAATCCCATATTACCTTCTTGAACAAGATCTGCAAAATCTAAACCTCTGTTAGTGTATCTTTTAGCTGTAGCAACAACTAATCTTAAGTTTCTTACAGTTAGTACTTCTTCAGCATCTTTACCACGGTCAATATCTTCTTGAATTCTAGCTAGTTCACCTGGTTCAGGTTCTCTTTCGCCATTATCGATTTGTTCTAAAACTTGAGCTGCAAATAGACCTTGTTGGACAAGGGTACCATAATAAATTTCTTCACTAGCAGTAAGTAGTTGATATGAACCTATTTCTCTTAAATATAATTGAAATGTGTTTTCTGTTTTTGTTGTTGTGATAATGTCATCAATATCTGTATTAGCTTTTAGTTCTTCTTCAAACTCATCTTTAATCGCTTCAAGTTCTTCGTCGTCTGGATTATCATGAAATTCCTCATATTCTTCAAACTCATCAAACATTCCATGCAATGGATCTAATTCTTCATAATCAGAAATTCTAATTCCATATTTATCTAAAAGCTTAATTACTTCATCATATTCCTCACTTTCAAATTCAACTAATTCGTAAAGAGATTTCGCAGAAATATATCCTTTTTGTTTGCCATTATTGACTAAATTCATTATCTTCTTGTTGTCATAAATACTCAAATTAATTATTCCTCCTATCTTTGAAGAGTTGTTGTCCGACTCTTCCTTTTAATTTTCTTTCCTAGTTTTTCTATATCGCTTAAATTGCCTGTTGTTTTTTCATTTGCAGCAATCACATAGTCTTTAACTTTTTGAACTAATTCTTCAATAGTACCTTCAAATTCAAATTTTGGATTTAAAATTAAATTAAATTTTTCTTTTTCTATTTCAGATAGTCTACCTGTAAAAAGTTCTAATTCAAACTCTTCATATTGATCATAATAATCTTTCAAATGAAGAAAAATATGATAATTATCTTTATCTATAAAATTATTATCTAAAGCACTAATAATAGTAATACAATTACGCTTTGATAAAAGTGACAATGAAATCAGTTTTTGTTCATAACATAAATGTCTATCTCTAATTTGCTCAGCTTTATCAGTTGTACTAACTTTTTTTGGCGGCTCAGGCGTAACAATTGTTGCTTTTTTTGGCTGTTTATTAAAATCAGCTAAAAGCGAATCAATGCTAACATCAATTTCTTCACTTAACTTCTTTAAAATAATTTCATTTAAAGCAACTGAATTGTACTCTTGTAAGATAGCAAAAATAGAATTCTTAAAAGCTAGTTTTGACTCAACATCACCTATATTTAATTTTCTTTTCTCAATGTTATATAAATAATCAATAGCACTCAAGCTATTCTTCTCATAATACTGTTTCAGTTTATCTTTACCAAATTTCTTTAAATAATCATCTGGGTCTAAACCATTAGGTAATAGAATAACTCTAGTATTAAACTTATAACGGTTTAATAAAAAGATTGCCCTTTGAGTAGCATGAATACCAGCTTCATCACCATCTAAAGATAAAACAACAGTATTTGTAACTGATTGAATCAGTTTAATTTGATTATCAGTTAAACTAGTGCCCATAATCGCAACAGTATTATCAATTCCAACTTTATGTAAAGCAATAACATCCATAAAACCTTCAAACAAATAAACAAAATTTGCCTTTTTAATTTCTGTTTTTGCATCACTAAAGTTATACAAAATATTACCTTTGTTAAAAATTGCATTATCTGAAGAGTTTAAATATTTAGAAAAACGATCATCTTGATTATAGATTCTTCCAGAAAAACCAACAATATAACCATCTTCATTCTTTAACGGAAAGATTATCCTACTTTGAAAAGTATCATAATAACTATCTGCTTTTATAATTAAACCAACATTTAATAAATCAAGTTCGGAAAATTGCTTTTTAAATTCATTATAAAGCATATTACTTTCATTGCTTGATAAACCAATTTGAAATCTATTGATAAGATCTTGATCAATATCTCTATTTTTTAAATACTC
>DAOSSK010000026.1:0-8379 GCA_035377365.1 Bacilli bacterium | reverse complement strand
TGCTTCTTTATAATATTTATCATTGCAATAATAACATTTTAGAAAAACTATCCCCAACCTAACAACAAATGGATCATTATTTTCAAGTAACTCTTTTATGTATTTCAATCCTTCACTTAAATTTTTCTTAAAATCTTTTAAAGCACTTGCTAAACTATCAGTTATTGCCCAATTAGTTATTTCTTTTTGCTTGATAAATTTGTTTAATAATTCAAGCTTTTCTTGAAATGTTTTTTTAGAATTAGCTATCACTAAAACTTTAATTAGTCTCATTTCATAAATATTAGTCTTTTCATCTAAAATAGACAAATTTACCTTCTTCGCAATATCCCTAATATCTTTTGCTCTTACCCCAATAACTTCAACACTATTATCATTTAATAGTTTGATTGTGAAATCTTTATATTTTAAATCCTGCTTTTCAAACAATAAACCCTTAATCATTCAAAAACCTTTTGATAAATGAATTGTTTCTTAATTCATAATCTAAACTTGTATCTCTTCCATGACCAGGATAAATAGTTTCAATATCATAAGTTACAATTTTATTTATGCTTTTCCTCATATCGCTTTCAGAACCAGAAGCAAGATCCATTCGACCTATTGATCTTTTAAACAAAAAATCACCAGAAAACAAGTTCTTCTCAATTAAGTAAGATGTCGAGTCTTTAGTATGACCAGGAGTTAAAATTGCTTCAATTTTTAAGCCAATTAGAGAAAACTCTAAATCTTTATCAATTAAAAGCAAATCTTCACCACTTAAATCCATCACTATTTCTTCTTCTAAATTCCCTCTTGAAGCATTGATTGCTGGGTCTTTTAAATATTTAAAAGTTGTTTCACTCATAATAAACTTTAAACCTTTATTTAGATAAGTATCTAAAAAGGATATGTGATCATAGTGACAATGAGTTATTAAGACAGCCTTTAAATTTTCATCTTTCACATCTTCATAAGGAATAACGGGCTCAATTAAAATACTTTCGTTTTTGTTTATAATTAAATAGGCCTTGTTATCCCAATTATAGACGCCATATTCAGTTAATGTCTTAATTTCCAATTTTATACCTCTTGATGTCTAACAGCATAACTTGCACCATAAATACCAGCTCTATTACCTAGTTCAGCTAATTTAAAATCTGTATTTTCAATTGTATAGAAAGCATAACTATAGAATTTCTTTTCCAATTTATCAATCAAAAATTGTCCTGCCTTACTAACTCCACCACCAATTACAAAAGCTTCTGGGTTAATAACGCTAGCAACAATCGATAAACCTAAAGCAAGTTTATGGATCATCTCATCTACAACTTCTAAAGCAACTTCATCTCCATCTTTTGCAAGATCAAAAACTAACTTAGAAGTTATCTCTTCATCACTATAATCATTTATCTTCGTATTTCTTCCTATACGTAGTTCATTAGCTGTAATAACTACACCTGTAGCTGATGCATATTGTTCTAAGCAGTCAAATAAGCCACAAGCACATTTTCTTATGTTTCCAATATTAACCTTTAAATGCCCAATTTCACCAGCAGAGCCAGATACACCTTCAACTAAGTGATTTCCAACCATAACTCCACCACCAACACCAGTACCTAAAGTTACCAAAACAAAGCTAGAGTATTTTTTTCCACCACCATAAGCCCATTCACCAATAGTGGCTGCATTTGCATCATTTAATACTTTAATTTTAGTTTTTGGATATTTATCTTTAATTATTGAAGTAATATCAAAACGTCCCCAACCAAGATTTTCGCAACCTAAAATATGACCATCTACAACTGGCCCCGGAATCCCTAAGCCAATACCTTCTAGTTCGTCATTTTCTAATAGTTCATCTACAGCTTTAAAAACATCCTCTAAAATATATTTTCCTTTTTCAGTTCTATTAGTACTAATTCTATTTTCTTTTACTAACTCATCGCCGTAGAATTTCCCTAGTTTAATATCAGTCCCACCAATATCAACACCAATAGTACACTTCATTACTTCACCTCTTTTTCAAGTGATTTTGGTAAATCTTCCCAAATTTGATCCAAAGCATATAATTCTCTTTGATCTTTCGAAAAAACATGAACGATAATTGAGTTTAAATCAATCAATACCCAAGAAGAATCACCAGGTCCTTCAACACCACGAATTCCAAAACTTGCTTCCTTCTTTAAATGAAGCGGTACAGCTTGCATTTGTCTTGAAGATGATGCAGTAGCTACTATCGCATAATCATATAAAGGTGTTGACCCTCTAACATCATATATTTTAATATTTTGTAATTTAATTCCTTCTAAAATGTCTTTTACTTTTACTAAATTTTCCAAATTATCCTCCTTAAGTAAATATTTATAACTATTATACATTCCTAACGTATATGGGTGAATTTCTAATTTCATCTTTTCTAATACTTGCATTTGGTAATAACAAGTAAGTACAGCAGCTTTTTTATAATCTTGATAAGCAAGTGCTCTCAATAAACTTGCTTCGGGATAAGGTCTTTCATCTTCAGTTAGATCTGCCAAGTAGATAATAAAATCTAAATCACTCATTTCTTTATATCCTGTTGTATGATATTTAACTGCATTTAAAATCTCTTCATCGTTAATACCTAGCTCTGCTTCAATAATATAAGGAGCTAGTAATGCATGCCAAATCTTAAAGTTAGTCTTTTTATAAAAATCTAAATCAAGATTGTACTTTTTAATTATTTTTAAAAACTCATCTTTACTTACATTCTTGCAATAATCATGAATTAAAGCAGTTAATTTAACTTTCTCTAAATCAATATCGATTTTATTTTTAAGAACTATTCTTTCAGCCATCTCAACTGTTCTTAAAGAATGTAAATAGCGATCATCGTCATCTTCATTTAGTCTTTTTTTAAGTTTTTCTTTAATTTTGTCTATTTTAATCAATTTATCAACTCTTTCAATTCTTCATAAACATGGGGATATTTCTTTTCCATTTTTTTACATAATCTTTGCTCACGGGCACGATTGAATTTAGTATACCAATTTTCATTTGCTTTTTTAAGCGGTTTGACTAAAATTGTATCAATTTCTAATTTGCGTGCACCATAAACATCAGTCATAATTTGATCACCAACTAACATTACCTCACTAACATCAGTAATTTCAAGCAGTTTTAATGCCTTTTTAAAACCTTTCTTTAATGGTTTCAAAGCTCTTGGGACTGATAAACATTTAATTGGTTCAATAAACTTATCTACTCTTTCCTTAGTATTATTAGAAATAATTAAAATTTTATAACCTAAAGATCTAACCTTTTCTATAAGCATTAAAACTTCATCAGAACATATTGCTTGGTCATAGGTTGCTAAAGTATTATCTAAATCAAACAATATATATCTTTTACCATATTGATAATATTTTTCATAATCAATATCGTAGATTGTTTTGTAATATGCCATTGGTAGATACTTATAAACTTTACCCATCTTTTTACCTCTTGCAATATTTTACCATATTTTACTTAAAAAGTAAAAATAAAAAGCCATTAATGGCTTTTTATTATAAGATATTAATTTTATTTTTTTCTAAAATTTTTAAATCTTCATCATCCCAAAGCGATGCTTGAACTTCGCCAATATGAATTTTATTAAGTAAAATCAAGCAAAGACGAGATTGACCAATACCTCCACCAATACAATATGGAAGTTCTTTCTTTAAAACAGCTTGGTGATAAGGAAGTTCTAATCTTTCCATAGCTTTACTCTTTTTTAACTGCTTTAAAAGACTTTCTTCATCAACTCTAATTCCCATTGAAGATAATTCAATTGCCATATTAAGTTCATCACTCCAAATAAGAATATCACCATTTAAGTCCCAGTCATCATAATCAGGAGCTCTTAAATCATGAGTTTCTCCATTATCTAAAGTTTTACCAATTTGCGATAAAAAGACCAATTTCTTTTCCTTACAAATAGAATTTTCTCTTTCCTTTGGACTAAGATTTGGATACTTATTATATAGTTCATTACTAGAAATAAAGCATAAATCAGCTTCTAAAGATTTATTTACTAAACCATATTTCTTGTTTAAAACTTGATAAGTTTCTTTTAAAGCTTTAATAATTAGCTCAACAGTCTCTTTTAAATATTCTTTAGTTCTTTTATCTTTAGAAATAGCCTTTTCCCAGTCCCATTGGTCAACGTAAATAGAATGCAAGTTATCTAAGTCTTCATCTTTTCTAATCGCATTCATATCTGTATAAAGCCCATGATCTAAAGGAATATTATATTTTTTTAAGGCAACTCTTTTCCATTTCGCAAGTGATTGAACAATCTCTACTTTTCTACCATTTGATTTCATTTCAAAACTTACTGGGCGTTCTACACCACTTAAATTATCATTTAATCCTGTTTCAGGATAAACAAACAATGGAGCAGAAACTCTTAAAAGGTTTAAATTTTCAGCTAGTTTTCTTTCAAAAATATCTTTAGCATCTTTAATTGCTTTTTGCGTTTCAATTAAAGAAAGCTTACTTTTATAGTTTTTTGGAATATAAACACTCATTATTTAGTACTAGGCATACTTGCAGCAGTTTCTGATTGACCTACTCTTCTTGTAGCTTCATCTGGTAATGCAACAGTAATATGAGCAAGATGTGGATATTCTTCTTTAAATACTTTATTGCAAGTATTTGTAATTTGTTCGCCACCTTTACCACTTACAACTCTTCCCATTAATAATACGTGTTTAATCTCATAGAACTTCGCATAGTAAGCTAGCGTATAAGCTAAATAAATACCAATATCAGTGAAGATTTGTGCTGCAAACTCATCTCCTTCATCATTTAATTTTTGAATAACTTTAAGTTTTTGTGCTGGTGTCAAACCTTTTTCAAATTTAAAACCATTGTCTTCGGCTAATTTAATAACACCATCTTGAGAAAAATATTTAACACCACAGCCATAGTCTCCACTCCACTCATCAACCATAGCTTTAGGATTTAAGTCAACCGGAACAAATGCTAACTCTGATAAATATCCTCTTAAGTTACCATTTAAGTCTACATAACCTACAGCTTCACTAGTTCCCATAGCAATTCCTAAAACACCATTATCTTTTAGACCACGAGCACCTGCAAGTGCAGCTACGTCACCATCGTTAGCTACTGTAAATGGAATATCACCAAAAGTATCTTTAACGGCTCTAATATAAATATCTTTCACATGCTTTTTAAAGTCTTCTTCACCAACTTGAATGAAAAGTGATGCTACCATTGCTTTTTTATTAATATAAATACCAGCACTTGAAATACCAACTGCATCTACTCTTCCATTTAAGTGTTTTTTAGCTTGATTAAATGAGTCAACGATACCATCATAGTGATACTGAGGATTAGAATTAGTTTTTGGATTCCACACTGTTTCAGTTGCAAACACAGTTTTACCATCAATAACAGCTGAAACTTTACGATCAGATCCACCTGCATCAAAACCAATACGATGACCAGATAAATCACCTTGAACTTCAATAACTTCTTTATGCTCTACAAGCTTGCGTTTGCATCTTTCATAACGAACTTCAAACTTTTGTTCGTAAACTCTTTCCATAAAATGAGTATCAAAATCTCTTTTACCACCATATGAATATTGTTTTGCTAGTTCCTCAGCTAAAACTTTTGATCCATTAATAATAACTTTGTATCCACCACTTAACCAAAGTAATGTCTTTACAACTCTTTCTAATAGTAAAATTGTTTCTTCATCATGGCCTGTATTATCTTTAAAAGCAGGTACTTTATAAATATAATTATAACCATCATTTCTTTCAACACAAATAGTAATTTCGTGTTTTCCAGCCTTTTTGGCTCTCGCTACATAATCATCTAATTCAACCCCAATTGGGCGAAATCCTGGATCTAATTTTGGCGTGTACTTTTTCATCTTTAATCCTCCTATTTTATATTTATTATTTTTATTTTTTGTTCAGAATTTGCTTCAGTCTTTACAAATTTTTCATCACCAATTCTAGCACCTAAAACAGCTTTACCAATTGGCGCTTCAGCAGAAACTTTCATAGCACCTGGTTCCATTGATGATTCTAAATTACTGCTCACTAAAGTAAAAGTAAATTCTAAATCTTTCATTTGTTTAGCATTTTTATAAATTCTAATTGTAATTTGTTTACCTAAATTGTCTGCATTTGAAGAATCAATAATAACTGCATTCTTCACTATTTCTTCTAACTCTACAATTCTAGCCTCAACACGAGATTGTTCATTTCTTGCAACATCATAATCTGCATTTTCTGATAAATCTCCTTGAGCTCTAGCATCAGCGATAGCTTGAATAATTCTAGGCCTTTCTATATTTTTCAAATTATCTAATTCATTTTTAAAGTTTTCTAAACCTTGTTCTGTTAATTTATGTTTCATTAAAGCCTCCTATATATATTGTTTCTATTATATCAAATTTATTAACTTTTTACCAGCATTATTTTTTTCTCATTAAAGTTCCTTCTTCTAACTTAAAAGGAACTTTAAAAGTAATAATTTCTAGTGGGTGTGGTGCAACTTCAATTTTCTCACCACTTGCATTTTCCATCTCTTCAATTACAAAACTTATAGCTTTTTTATGTGGTGAAATAAACTCAACTTCATCACCTATTTTAAAATTATTTCTTTGTTCTAAGGTTACTATATTAGTTTTAGAATCAAAATCTAAAACTTTACCTAAAAAATTCTTAGGTGCATTTTCTAACTTAGGATCAAAATATTGCTCTTCAGGCCTAATATCCCCTTCTAAAAAGCCCGTAGCTGTTTCTCTACTTTCAACACTCTTTAATTCTTCCTCGTAAATCTTAAAGTCAGCAATTTTACCTGTTTCCAAATATTCATCAATTAAAGCGCGATAGATTCTCGTAATTGATGCAATATAATAAACAGATTTCATCCTTCCTTCAATTTTTAATGAATCAATACCAATATCAATCATTTTTGGTATTAAACTTAAAGCACTTAAGTCTTTAGACCCCATTGTAAAGTTTTCTGTTTTTCCAGATTCTAACTTTAATAAATAATTCCATCTACAAGAATGAGCACATCCGCCACGATTAGCATCGCGGTCAGCCATATAATTACTCAAAATACACCTACCGCTTAAACCTGCACACATTCCACCATGGATAAAAACTTCAATCTTTACATTTGTCTTCTCTTTAATTGCTTTTATCTCATCTAAATTAAGCTCACGACCTAAAACAATACGATCAACGCCTAAGTTTTCATAAAACTTAATTGCATCACTATTTATTACCGAGCTTTGAGTACTAATATGCTTTTCCACATTCTTCGCATATTTATTTACTAAATCTAAATAAGCAAAACTAGTAATTATTAAACCATCTATACCAATTTTACTTAAAGCTTTTAAATATTCTTTTAAACCTTCAAAATCTCCATTATGAGGAACGATATTTAAAGTTACATAAACTTTAACTTTATGTTTATGAGCAAACTTTACTCCTTCTTCAATATCTTCTAGACTAAAATTTGAAGCTTTAGCTCTTAAACTAAAACTCATTCCCCCAAAATAAACAGCATCAGCGCCATACATAACAGCATACTTTAGTCTTTCCAAATCACCAGCAGGTATCAATAACTCTACTTTTTTCATAGCGTTACCTCATTTACATACTTTTCTAAAAATAAGCTGTTTTTTTCTAGATTCTTATCATTAAGTAAGTCATTATATTTATCAATAACATAAGTTATATCTTCAATAAAAGCTTGACTGATTTTCAAATATTTAAAATTATTTTTAAGATCTTTTAACTCATTATATAAATATTTTATTTTTTCTAAATAAACAAAATACTCTCCATCTTCTTCATAAGCTAAATAAAGATCATCTTTTTCTTTTAACTTATAAACTTTATTAGTCAGTTTTTCATCAATATTTTTAAACTCTTTAAATAAGGATAAAATAGGCCTTTTAGAATAAAAAATTCGTTCAAACCCAAACACCTCTAGAAGAGCATTATCTAATTTGCTAATAACTGCTAACTCATCTTTTTTTAATTCTCTACTTACAAAAACACTTAAGTTTTGCTTTTTAAAAAACTCTAACTCATTTTTAGAAGTAACCATTGTTTTACCATCATAGATTAGCTTATTTTCTAAACCATTTTCCTTAAAATAGTTATAAATAGCAAAATCATGAAAAATTAAATAATCAAAGTCTAAAGTAATAATTATTTTAAGAAGTTCTTTTAAATTTTCTAAATCTTTTTCTCTTATTAAAGCATCCATATTTAAGAAAACTAATTTATTTTCTTTTCTAATTTTCGGAATAATTTTCTTTACTTCTTCTAGTGAAAAACGATATTTAGGGAATAAAGAATAAGGCTTAAAATT
>DAOSSK010000025.1:0-8859 GCA_035377365.1 Bacilli bacterium | reverse complement strand
GTTCTGCTACTTCTTCACTTTGGATTTGAGCAACTCTTGTACTTGCAGCTGCAGCCAGTGCACCTACAATATCATCTAAAAAAGTATGACATTTTCCACCTTTACCATCTTTGTTTAATTTTCCAACAATCCCTGGTTTATTTACATCAATATCTCCAAAATTAGTTTGTCCAATAACACCATAATTAGAAGCTATACTTAAACCTAAAAGTTCATCAATTCCAAACATCCCAAGATCTTCTGCTAGAATATCTTGCATTGGCTGAGATAATTTGCCTTGTTCAGTTAAAATATCTATTTCGATTCCTAATTGAACAGCATGAAAAATATCACGATAAGTTAATATCTTAGCGACACTTTCCAAGCAAGTACTTAACTCAATATCAGGATTATACTTTGATTGTTGTTTATAAGCAATTAAAGCAATATCTTCTAATGTTACTCCTCTTTCTTCAAGCTTCTTTTTGTTCATTTTAAACATTTCTTCACGAGAATAAATAATCTTTTTCTCTTTCATCTTTCTCCTCCTATAATTTCTCCAACTTTGAAAATTTCTTTACCTTTTCCGTTTAAGAAATCTCTAACTGGAGTTGTATTTTTACCTTGGCGTTTTATTAGTAATAAACCAATTGCACCTTCTTTGCAAGCAATAATTATTTCATCTTTGGTAATCTCAATAATCTCTCCAGGATTACCTTTTTTATTTAAATAAAGTTTAGCTTGATAAACTTTATAAACTTCTGCCTTAAAATTAAAATAAGCACCTTTAGAATAATTAATTGCTCTTATCTTATTATACACCTTATATGCTTCTTTTTCAAAAGAAATAAGTTCATCTTCATTGCTTATAATTGGAGCAAAAGTAACTTCTTCTTCCTTTTGTGCTTCCCCAATAATTTTTTCTATCTTTAGATTCTCAATAACTTCAACTATCAACTTAGCACCTAAATTACTTAAAGCATCAAATGCTTCTTTTTCTCCCCATTCTAGAGGTAAAGAAATTCCTTTTTTAGCTAAGATATTACCTGCATCCATTTTGCTAGTCATATAGATAATACTAACACCGATTTCTTTTTCCCCATTCATAATTGCTCTTTGAATTGGAGCTCCACCTCGATATTTAGGAAGTAATGATCCATGGCAATTAATTGCTGCAATCTTTGGATGATTTAAAATAGCTTTTCCTAAAAATTGGCCATAAGCTGCAGTAACAATTAAATCACATTCGGTATTTAATATATAATCTTTTTCTTTATTGATATTAAGAGGTTGAAAAACTGGCAAGCCTAATTCTAAAGCTTTCATTTTTACTTCGCTATAAACAATTTTTTTCCTAATTTTCGAATCTGGCTGTGTTACTACCAATACTACTTCAAAATATTTATTTATTTCTTCTAAAACTGGAACAGCAAATTCAGGTGTTCCCATAAATATAATTTTCAAATCATTCCTCCTAATAAAGAGTTTTTGGATGTCTTTCAAATATAAACTCTAAATTGTCTTTCTTAAACTTTTCTTTTACTTCATCAATTAATTTACTTAACTTTTCAAAATCATTAGTTTTAATTATTAATTGCATACCTTGATATTTTCTCGTATATTTAGGCCCTAAGATTTCACTATCAGTAAAAAGACTTCTAAATACTTTGCGAAAATAATAAGCTGCATGATATCTTTTACTATAATCACCACCAATAATTAATCTCATAATTTCTAATTTTGGTGGATAATTTAAAGCATTCCTTTGTCTAATTTCTTCATAATAAAAGTTTTGATAATCGTTCTTTAATCCTAAAGTGATACTATAATGATCTAAATTATATCCTTGTAAGACTAAACCCAAATTATCTTTATTTAATACCTTTACAATATTTAAAAACAAAGTTTCAGCAGCTCGATAATCTCCATAATTTAAAATATTATCAGAGTTAATTAAAGCTACAAAACTAATATTTGGATAATTAAGTAAATCAAAAACTAAATTAGTCCCAATAATAAAATCTACTGCTTGTTCTTCAATTGTTAGTACTGCCTCACTATATTTACTATAGTTACTCATTGTCTCTGCAGTAATCAATAAATACTTTTTATCTGGATAAAATTTCTTTAAATCTTCTTCCAAACTTTCTAACCCTAAGTTAAAGAAACTTAACTTGCTACTATTACAACTAGGACATTTTAAATTAGAATAAGATATTTTATATTCACAATAATTACAACTTAATTCATTCTTATTTTTATTGTAAGATAAACTTATCTTGCAACTAGGACACTTAATAACCTCAGAACAATTATTGCACATTACCATTTCACTATAATTCTTTTGATTTAAAATTAAAGCTACCATCTTTTTATTATTGAAAGCAATTTGGATTTTTTCTTTCAAAGTGTTAGAGATCAAAGGACTTACCCTAGCAATTTCTTTTCTTAAATTAACTAAAGTATATTTACCATTTTCCTTTTTCAAGTTCTCTAGTAAAATGTAATTATTCTTTAAATAATTATCATAGTCTTCAACACTTAAAGTTTCATTTACGAAAATAAGTTCTGCTTTATGATATTCCATTCTCCATTTTAAAACATTAAGCGTAGAAAACTTAGGGTTTTGTTCATTGATATAAGCAGTATCATTTGCATCAAAAATCACAATTAAGCCTAATTTTTCTAAAGGTAAGAAACTACTAGAAATAGTCCCTACAACTACATCTACATTGCCTTTCTTAACTTGCATGTAATTGTCGAAATATTCATTGTTACTTAATGAAGAATTGAAACAATAAACCCTAGCATTAATTAACCTTTTTTCTAAAAAATCATAAACTTCAAAAGATTGAATAATTGATTTTGTTAAAATCAACACTTGTTTATCTAAAAGAATAGTTTTAGAAATAACATCTTCTAAAAATTTATACTTAAACTCTAAATCATCAGTTATTAAAAGATAAGGTTTATTTTTATTAGCTTCATATTTTGCCTTAATATCTTGTTCTAAAGGATTATAAGTAACTTGAGATGCTTGAAATTTCTTTAAATTATCTTCTTCTTTAATAACTTCTCTTACTTCTAAAAAGCCATCTTTTCTTAAATCATTAATTAAAAAATGACTAGAATTAGTATTTAAACTAATTTCTTCAATAGTTTGACCAGGATTATTTGAAACATATTCAATAATCCTTTTTCTTTTGATAGTTAAATTTTCATTATCTTTATTTTTGCTTACAAAATAAATATTTTGATATTTATTTTTACCATAAGTATAGTGATTATATTCAATAGCTAAGTTTCCTTTTTTAAGTTCTCTAGCAATTTGACTACTATAATCAAGCATTGAACTATTATATTCAATTTTTGATTTTCCTTGGAAAAGCATCGCTACATTACTATCTAGTTTTTCTAAATGAACTACTTTTAAATATTTACGATATTTAGTTTTTAAAAATGCTGGATACATTAGATCTAAAGAAGATACAAGTAAACTTTTAGTTTCATCTGAGATTTTCTTAGCTAACTCAATTTGTTCTTCAGTAAGCTGTTTATCAAAATCATAAACATCTAAAATTTCCTTAATCGTACCCGAATATGAAGTTTCATCACTAATTCTAATAACATAGCCAATAATTTGACGAGATCCAAATTCAACTAATACTCTACTTCCTATATCTACATATGATTCAAAATGCTTAGGAATCTCATAAGTAAATAAAGTATCAGTATTAGCATTTCTAACATCAACTAAAACTTCTGCGAACATCATTTCTCAATCACCCCTAAAGCAATTGCCCCATATAAAGCTGAGTTATCTTTTAAAGTAGGACTTACAATTAACTCATCAACATTTTTAACTGCTTTATATGTATAGTAATTGTTATTTAATTTTTTAAATTCTTCTCTTACTAAAGGAAGTAGCTTTTCTTGATGACTAACTCCACCACCGATAATTATTTTATCAGGTGCAAATGTTAGATATAAATTATATATTCCTTGAGCGATATAATTAGCTTCTATTTTTAATAAATCATTTCTTTTCGCTAATTCATCATAGCTTAAATTGTATCTTTTATCTAAACTAATACCACTTGCTAGTCCTTCAAAGCAATCACTATGAAAAGGACAAGTGCTAAGATAGTTATCACTAGAATCTCTTTTTAAAGTCATATGACCTATTTCAGGATGATGATGACCTTGAACTAAACTTCCGTTATAAACAATTCCTCCACCAATTCCAGTACCTATCGTTACATAAACTAAGTTTTGAAACTTCTTTTTATAGCCATAATAGAACTCACCAAAAGCTGAGGCATTGACATCAGTAGTTATCTTGACATTACATTTAAGGGCATCTTTTAATGCCTTTAGAATATTATAATTAGCCCAAATCTTCTTTGGTGTATCTAAAATCATCCCGTATCTTTCATCACTTGGATCTAAACAAATCGGGCCAAAACAACCAACACCCATCGTTTTAATTGGAAAAGCAAGAAAAAACTTGATTACTTTTTCCATCGTCTCTTCTACTGTAGTTGTTTTGATAGTAGTATCTTGTAAGATAACGCCACTTGATGTAGCAACAGCACATTTGAATTTAGTACCACCAGCTTCAATTGCTCCAATTAACATATGAATAGTCCTCCTTTTACTATATTTTATCATATTTTATCAAAAAAATAAACTACTACTAATATAATAACTACTTGTCTTATTTTTTACTTTTATATTTTAAAAAGAAACACTTATTTTCCAAGTGTTTCTTCATTAGTACTATCATAAATTGTAATTTGATCTTCATAAATTTCTTCTAAAGCCAAACCCAAAGATTTTTTATTTACTGGATCTTCTAATAATTCTTCAGCATCGCCATGTTCTAAGTCTTTAGCTCTTTTAGCTGCACCTAAAACTAAAACGTACTTACTCTTACTTTTATCTAATAAAGCATCAATTGGTGGATATCTTAGTCCTTCACCAATATTCTTTTCTTTTTTCATTATTCCTCCTCCAAAAGTTTTTTATAACCATGTATTGTTCTTTCTGTCCTAGCATGTTCTGCTCTAATGATTGTCATTATTTTTTCAGCTGCATTATGAATATCATCATTCACTACGATATAATCATACATATATGCCATATGCATCTCACTCAAAGCTTTATCAAAACGTTTTTGAATTAGCTCTTCTGATTCAGTTCCTCGACTAGTCAAGCGATCATGTAAAGCTTTTAAGCTAGGTGGAGCAATAAAAATAAATATAGCATGAGGCATTTTACATTTAACTTGCGATGCACCTTGAATCTCAATTTCTAAAACAACTTCATGACCTTCATTAAGTTGTTCCTTAACATAGTTAAGCGGTGTTCCATAATAGTTCCCAACAAACTCCGCATATTCAAGCATCTCACCATTTTTAATCTTCTCTTCAAATTCTTCTTTTGACACAAAAAAGTAATCCTTGCCATCAACTTCGCCAGCTCTTTGTTTTCTAGTAGTCATCGAAATAGAGTAAATTAAATCATGTCCTTCCATTTCAAATAAAGCTTTTCTAATTGTCCCTTTACCTACACCACTTGGTCCAGATAAAACTATCAAAATTCCTTTATCGTCCAATTTCATAAAACATTCCTCATATTACCACTTATTATACCTAAAAAATGTAGGATTGTCAAATGTTAATGGTTTTTCAAAGATCGTCAATAACTATAATTGCAAATAGAGTGAATTTTTGGTAAAATAAATTAAGGTGAAATTATGAGTTTTGATGGCATATTTATTAGAAATTTAATTAAAGAATTAAAACCAAAAATCATTAATACAAGAATAAACAAAGTCAATTTTTATAATAAATATGACTTTTCTTTTAGTTTGTCGAATAAACAAGAATTACTTTACTTGCTATCAAATAACCCACACCTACTACTTACCAAACAATCACTAGTAAAAAGTGATAATCAATCAAACTTTTCTAAAGTCTTAAAAAAACTATTTGAAAAAGCAGTTATTACTGACATCAACCAAATCGAAAATGATCGTATCATCGTATTAGAAATCTCTTCATTTGATGATCTAGGCTATGAAGAAAAATATAAACTAATTTTTGAAGCCTTTGGCAGAAACTATAATTTAATTATTGTAAACAAAGAAAACAAAATTTTAGAAATCTTACTTCCTACTTCTATAGATAGTAAAAGAATCTTACTAAAAAATACTTTATATGAGCCTATGGATTCAAATCAAATAAATCCATATAAAACAAATATTCTTACAAAAACAAATAACTATCAAGGAATATCGCAAATACTTTTCCAAGAAATTCAATACCAAAATGATTTAAATGTTATAAATAATGAAGTTAAACCAGTAATTATAGATAATGATAAAACATACTTCTACTGTTTTGATTTAAAACACCTAAAAGGTAATAGAATGTATTTTTCTACACTATCAGAATTACTAGAATCTTACTTTCAAAATTTTAAAAATCAGTCTATTATAAACAATGACTTAAAACTACTTTCTAATCATTTAGATAAAGAATTAGCTAAGTTAAGAAGAAAAAAAGGTAAACAAGAAAAAGAATTAGAGGAAGCATATAATAATCTAGAATATGAGCAAATTGGTAATATTCTAAAAGCAAATCTTCACCAAATTAAAAAAGGGATGAGTAAGCTAACTACCAATAACTTTTACACCAATAAAGAAATTACAATTAAACTTGATCCTCTTTTATCACCTAGCCAAAACTTAGACCAAATATTCAAAAAATACAAAAAAGCTAAAAGAAGTATTGATTATATCAAAAAACAAATCCAAGAATCTCAACTTGATATTTTATACTACGAAGATATCCAATCACAATTAGACTACTTTGATTATAATAGCATTAATGAAACAATCTTAGAATTAGGCTTAAGAAAAATTACTAGAAAAGATGAAAAAGATTTAAAAAAACCTAAATATACTACTTATATATTAGGAGAAAATAAGTTTATTTATTTAGGTAAAAATAATTATCAAAATAGTTTTATTACTCACAAACTAGCAAATAAAGATGATTATTTCTTTCACGTAAAAGATTATCCGGGATCTCACGTCATCTTAAGAGGAGATAACTTAAATGAAGAAGATTTTAAAACAGCAGCTAACTTTGCATCATATTTTTCTAAAGCAAAAAATAGTAGCAATGTAGCTGTTATTTATACTCAAGTAAAAAATGTAAGTAAAATAACTGGTCAAAAAGGATCATTTGTAAAGTACAAAAATGAAAAAACAATCTTCGTTACACCAGATGAAAATTTAATAACTAAATATGAAAAAAGGAATTAGTTAAACTAATTCCTTTTTATCTTCAGAGGTACAAAAATGAAAAAAAGGGCATTTTTCACATAGAGGACCTCTTGCTTTACAAATATATCTACCAAAACGTAGTAATCGTAAATGCGCTATCCCCCATTTTTTTTGATCTAATATTTTCATTAAGTCTTCCTCAACACCCAAAGTAGTTTCTGCCTTTGATAACTCTAATCTTCTCGCTACTCTAAAAACATGAGTATCTACTGCTATCCTTGGGATTTTAAATCCTTCAGATAAAACTACGTTAGCTGTCTTTCGCCCTACACCTGGAAGACCCATTAACCACTTTATATCAGGCTCAATTACATTATTGTTCTCTAAAATGATTTTAGACGCTTCAATAATGTTTTTTGCTTTTGTATTATATAAACCAATTGTTTTGATAATCTCTTTTACATCTTCAATATTAGCTTTAGCTAAGCTTTTTGCATCAGGATATCTTTTAAATAACTCTTTAGTTACATTATTAACTGCTATATCAGTAGTTTGCGCTGACAAAATAACTGCAACTAATAACTGAAAAACTGAACCATATTCTAAATCACCTTTATTGTTTGGAAAAAGTTCTCCTAAAGCATCACAGATATAATCAATTTTTTCCATGATAGTCTTTCCAAAGGTCTTTTAATGCATCCATATCTTCATCTGCTTTATTACTATATCTATTTACTAAAGCGCGATCAATATACTTAACACCTCTATTTTTACTAGAAATTGCACTATTTACAAATTCTTCAATATCTTTGTAATCATATTCAAATTCATAAAACCATTTACGAACAATCTCTACTTCAATAGGTGATAAGACTTTATTAAATCCTTGTTCTAGTTTTTTTGTAGTTGCTACAAGTCTATTTTCTTTAAGTTTGTTTTCTTGATTGTTATCTTCGCCATAAAGTAAGTTAGCTAACTTTTGATACGTACCATCTAACGAATATAACTCTCTTTGAGCTTCAAAATCTATTTTTAAAAACCCAAAGTCAATTAATCGCATTAAATAGTTTGCAAGATCATTTTCATTAATCGTCATGTTTTTAACCAATTTCTTGACAGAAATCGATTTAATATCTCTTTGGAGTAAACGATTAATCTTAATTAAAATCATTGCCTCAGTTTCATTAAGTTTTAAGGATGCATATTTTTCAATAATTAAATTATCAAAATTTATTAGATTGTTTTTAATTAAATCATAATATTTTTCCATAACTAAAACCTCACTTTGCTAATTTTTCTAAAGCTGCTTTAGCAGCGTTTTGCTCAGATTCTTTTTTTGACTTACCTATACCTTCGCCTAATTTAATTTTCTCATAATAAACAAATGTTGTAAAGAGTTTATCATGACTAGGCCCTTCTTCCTTCACTAATACGTAAGTAACAGATTTCTTTGTTTCTGCTTGAACATATTCTTGTAAAGTACTCTTATAATCTAAGAAAAAACCATCTTCTTTAATAGTATCAATGTCTTTTAAAACAAGATCATTAATAATTTCTTTGACTTTTTCCAAAGAAGAATCTAAATA
>DAOSSK010000024.1:1706-10349 GCA_035377365.1 Bacilli bacterium | reverse complement strand
AATCCAGCTTTAGTTTTTTCATTATATATAGGAACTTGATATTTATTTAAAATTTTATCTAAAGTAACACTAATCTTACTTGCAGTTTTAGTTTGGAGATAACATTCTTCTAACTTAAAAACATCATGAGTTTGCTCTTGATAAAAGCCTGAATAGATTTGTTTATCTTGACTATAAAACATTTGAACTTTATTGCGATAGTGATATTGATCTTTACCATAAATATCTTTTATTTCCAAGTCAATATTACCTAGTTTTTTAAGTGTTCTTTGGGCTGAATCAAGTTTGTGTTTTAGTTGTGCTTCATAATTTAAATGCAATAAAGAACATCCCCCACACTCATAGTAGTGCTTACAAACTGGTTCTACTCTATCTTTAGAAGGTTTAGTAATTTTATCTATAACCCCAAAGCTATAATTCTTTTTCACACTAATTATCTTTACATTAGCTTCTTCATTTTTTAACAGATAAGGAACAAAAACAACTAAGTTGTTATGCCTTGCAACACCATAACCATTATGATTTAAGTCTGTTGCTTTTAATTTTAGTACTTCATTTACTTTCATATAGACCTCTTTTACTTATATATTATATAAAAAAAGGCCCACTAATTCAAGTGGACCTTGATTTATTGTTTATTATTTTTGATGTGCAATATGTTTAGCTAATCTAACCATTTGAGCAGTATAGCCCATTTCATTATCATACCAAGCAATTAACTTAACTAATTGTTTGCCATCAACTTCTAATAAGCATGTAGATGCAGCATCTAAAACACCACCATGATGATCGCCAATAATATCACTAGATACAATTGGATCTTCAGTGTAACCAAATGATTCATCCGCAGCTTTTTTCATTGCTTTATTTACTTCTTCAACTGTAACTTTTTTCTTTAGTTCTACAACTAAGTCAACAGCTGAACCAGTTCCTGTAGGAACTCTCATTGCGATACCATCTAATTTTCCAAGTAATGCAGGGATAACTTTACCTACTGCAGATGCAGCACCTGTAGTTGTTGGAACGATGTTAAGAGCAGCTGCTCTACCTCTTCTACTAGCAATACCTTTTTTGTGAGCAACGTCTAAAGTAACTTGATCACCTGTGTAAGCATGAATAGTAGTCATAAATCCTTTAACGATACCAAATTTATCTTCAAGGATTTTAGCCATTGGTGCTAAGCAGTTTGTAGTACAAGATGCTGCTGAAATAACTTTTTCAGAACCATCTAAAATATCATGGTTTACATTGTAAACGATAGTTTTTACATTTGGTCCTTTTCCTGGAGCAGAAATGATAACTTTTTTAGCTCCAGCATTGATGTGTTTCATTGCACCTTCTTCTTTAGTAAATACACCAGTACACTCCATTACTACGTCAACATCTAATTCTTTCCAAGGTAATTCAGCAGGATCCATCTTTGCAAAAACTTTAATTCTGTCTTTACCAATGATGATTTCATCACCTTCATGCTTAATTTTATCCGCCTTGTAACGTCCTTGTGTTGAGTCATACTTTAATAAGTATGCTAATTGTTTTGCATCTGTTAAATCATTAACAGCTACAATTTTGAAATCTGGATCACCATACATTAATCTAAATGCAAGTCTTCCAATTCTTCCAAATCCATTAATTGCAACTTTTACAGCCATATTTTTCAAATACCTCCTTATATGGTTATTTTTTCTTTACATAATATTATATCATATTTTCAATCATTTTCAATAGTGAAAACACTTTATATTTGTTTTTAATACGTTTTACAAAAACTCATCAATTGCTAATTTATAAGATTCAAATCCTAAACAAGATATTGTTTTAAAACAAACTTCTTCAATAACACTTTTTCTTCTAAAATCTTCTCTTGTTTTAGGATCAGTTAAATGAACTTCAATCACCTTTAAAGGTTTTACCGATAAAATCGCATCATATAAACTATATGAATAATGGGTTAAAGCTCCTGGATTAATGATAATTCCATCATACTGTTCTAAATATCCTTTTTGGATATAATCAATTAACTCACCTTCATAGTTAGTTTGTTTTACAAAAAGCTCTATATTCTTTAACTTAGCGTACTCTTTTAAATACTTTTCTAAATCTTGATAAGTTTTATTACCATAAATTTCTTTTTCTCTAATTCCTAAAAAATTAAGATTAGGTCCATTTAATATCATTAACTTCATAGCTATTTTCTTTTAACTCGACTCAAAATGATAAAAGCAAGTCTTAAAATCTCAATGTAAATCCAAACTAATGTAAATGTAAGACCAAATGCTGCATACCATTCTGATTCCTTCGGAAATTGATTTTCTACAACCATATGAATATTCTTTATATCAACAAACAAATACATAATACTAATAAGCAATGAAAGACTTCCAATTAAAATTACTAATCCTAAATCAATTGTAAATCCCGTAATTAAAACAAAAATCCACATTGCTAAACTACCAACTATGAAACTAACTGTAAGAATAATCAAAAAGTTTACAAACTTATTTGTTACCTTAACTAGTCCAGTCACATACAAAGCAGTTACAACTAAGAAAACAGAAAGTGTGCCAATTAAAGCTATCGGTACTGCTCCTTCAGTAATAGAACCAAAAATATAAGATATAGACCCTACTAAAAAACCTTCAAATAAACAGTATAAAGTACCTGCTACTTTGGTAGCTTTAGGAACAAAGCTAGCAATAATGCTACAAACAAATGTACCAATAACTGCAATAGCTAAAATCGCAATATAAGGAGCACCAAATTCTTCTTGCCCAGCAAATATTGTGCTTAATAATCCAACACCAACTCCTGCTCCTACTAATACAAATAGGAAGAAAAATAATACCTTTTTCGCTATTCCTTTATAACTTGCGGTATTTGTTTCTACAACACCTAAGTCATCTTTTGTATCTCTAAACTTACGAAATACAGGATTTGTTGTACTAAATTTCGACATATTTCTCACCTCTCTTCATAATACATTGTAATTTATTTTAATTAAATAAATCTTAAAACAAATTAATTTGATCATCTTTAGGTAAATGATCTAAAATACCTAATTTCTTCATATAATCAATAATTGTTTTTGATATCTTTGTTCTTTGCCTTAAATCAGAAACAGAACTAAATCTTCTTTCGCTTCTTGCTTCAGTAATTGATAAAGCCGTTGTAGCCCCTACTGAAGGTAAAGCACTAAATGGTAAATACAAACTATTACCTTCAATTGTAAATGCTAATGCTTCAGATTTATCTAAATCAACTTGTTTAAATTTAAAGCCTCGCGCAGTCGCTTCTAAAGCTAATGTTAAAGTATCAATTAAAGCATCTAATTTTAAATCAATTTTTCGGCGTTTTTGATTTTCTTCCTTTTCAAGATTAGCAGCCTTTAATGCATCCTTAATAGCCTCATAACCTAAAGGCATAGCTTCAATATCAAAGTTTTCTCCTCGCACCTCAAAATAAACAGCATAGTAATATAAAGGTTTATATACTTTAAACCAAGCAATACGTAAAGCCATCATTACATAAGCTGCCGCATGAGCTTTAGGAAACATATATGCTATCTTCTTACAAGCATCAATATACCACTCAGGAACATTATGTTCTTGTAGCACTTGTTCTTGTTTAGTAGTTAAACTACGGCCTTTTCTAACTGATTCCATTATCTTAAATGCCGTTAAACTATCAACACCTTTATTTACTAAATAAAGCATAATGTCATCACGACAACCTATAAGTAAATCAAAATCAACTTTATTATTTAATGTGCTTCCTAAATATAATTCCCTTTGGTTTCCATTCCAAACATTAGTACCATGACCGAATCCAGAAATTTTAATCAACTCAGATACTGACCTAGGTTTAATATCACTAAGCATTTCTTTTCCCAAAGTTGTGTTAAATTCAGGTATTCCCGTAGTTCCAATTTGCTCTAAAACTTCTTCTTCAGTAACACCTAAAGCTGAAACTGAATTAAAAATACTTAAGACTTTAGGATCATTTAATGGAATATCATCATATTCTTTAAAAGGAAATTCATCAGGATATTTCTTGACATATTCCATTAATTTACTAATCATTGTTGGATCACGGTGGCCCAAAAGATCTAGTTTAAGCAAGTTCTTTTCATATTTATCATATTCATAATGAATAGTTTTCCAATCTGAATCAAGATTATCTGAAGGATATTGAATAGCAACAACATCAGAAAAATCTATATTCTTAGGAATAACAACTATTCCACCAGGATGTTGTCCAGTAGTTCTTTTAACTCCCGTAATCTTTTCAATAATAATATCCATCTCTGTCTTAGACATTTTCTTATCATGACGATCCAAAAAGTTTTTGACATAACCATATGCTGTTCTTCCTTGAACAGTACTTACAGTTCCAGCACGAAAGACATTATTTTCCCCAAATAATTCTCTAGTATAATCATGTGCTGTTGTTTGATATTCACTTGAAAAGTTTAAATCAATATCAGGAACTTTATCTCCATTAAAACCTAAGAAAGTTTCAAAAGGAATATCACAACCATCACCTACTAAATCTTTGCCACACTTAGGGCATTTTGCAACTTTCAAGTCTAAACCATTAGTAACCAAACTTAAATTTTCAAGTAAATAATCAGGAATCTTATCTTCATATTTAGCTTGTTCTGCTAATGAATACTTAAAAGCACTATAATGACAATCTGGGCAATAATAGTGTGGCACTAAACAGTTAACATCGGTAATATTCATGCAATATGCTACAAAAGATGAACCTACTGAACCCCTACTACCAACAACTGAATTATCCTCTTTACACTTATTTGTAAGCATGTAAGAAATATAATAGATAGTTGCATAATCATTATCTATAATATTCTTTAGCTCTTTCTTTAAACGCTCATTTACATATTTAGGTAAAGGATTACCATATAAACTTTCAGCTTTTTTATAAGTAATTCTCTTTAACTCTTCTTCAACTGATTGAATGCCTTGATCAACTAAGAAATTATCTTTAGGTGCAAATAACTTTTTAGGGAAAAGAGACAATTGTTCAATCTTATCATTAATTAAATTGGTATTAGTAACTACTATCTCATAAGCTATTGCTTCTCCCAAAAATAGGAAATGGCTCAACATCTCTTCTGTAGTCATATAGTGTTGTGGTAAAACAATACCAGCTTTTGCTAGTTCATGGATACCACCACCAACTTGCGGTGCCTCTACAAATATCTGTCTTAAAATTGTATCTTCTTCATCTAATTGATGAACATCACCAGTAGCAACAACAATCTTGCTCATTTTACGAGCAACAGTAATAATTTTTTTAATTGTGTCTTTTATTTGACCTTCATATTCAGTACTAATTAATTCTAAAGCTTCCTTTATATCTTGACTACTACCTTCATTATCGATATCTTGTTTATCATAGTTTTTACTAAATAAATAAGCATATTGATATGGTGGTTGAATCTCAATATAATCATAATATTCCATTCTTTCTTCCAATTCTTCAACTGAACCGTTATAAGCAATAGTAAAGATTTCACCATTTTGGCATCCGCTACCAACTAATAATCCTTCACGTTTTTCATCTAAAACTTTTTCTAAAAGTCTTGGTTCTTTATAAAAGTGTTCAGTTAAAGATAAAGAAACAATTTCATTTAAATGTTTTATTCCTTTACGGTTTGTAGCAAGTAATGTTAAGTGATAAGGGAATACATATTTATAAGCATCTTCAATAATGCTATCATTTAAACTATTATATGTCTTAATCCCCATTTGATCTAAATCATTTAACATCTTTAAAAAGATTTGGGCTGTAGCACGAGCATCGTTAATCGCTCTATGGTGTTGAATTAAATCTACATTAAATTCTTTTGCTAGTGCCTTCAAATTAAATCTAGCTAAACGATGATTATAGAAATTATGAGCAAGTTTTAAAGTGTCGATTGTTGGGAAAGTAATGTTATCAATGCCTATTCTATTCATGTTCGCATAAAGCATCGTATTATCAAAACTTGAATTATGGGCAACTAAAATATCATCACCAATAAAATCTATAAACTCAGGTAAAACTTGTTCAATCGATGGTGCTGTTCTTACATCATCATTAGTAATGCTTGTTAATTTAGTGATAAAATTACTAATCTTAGCCTTAGGCTTTACAAAACTATTAAACTCACCTACAATCTCACCTTTATAAACTCTAACAGCAGAGATTTCAATAATTTCATTATAGTTGCTAGAAAGGCCAGTTGACTCTAAGTCATAAACAACAAATCTAGCATCTTTTAAATTGCGATCTGTTTTTAGTTTTCCTGGAGTGATTAAATAATCACTTTCTCTAATTAAGTATGACTCTAAACCATAAATAGGTTTAATATTATATTCTTCACAATAACTATCTAAATCTGGCAAAGCTTGTAAGCTATTAGTATCAGTAACAGCTATTGCTTGATGTCCAAACAAGCTAGCTCTCTTGACATAATCTTTGATATCTAAAACTCCATCTTGAGCACTCATTTTCGTATGAGCATGAAGTTCTACTCTTTTAACATCACTATTATCTTTTAAATGATCTTTAGTAACAACTCCTAAAGGAACATAGTTTACAAACTTTAAAGTAATACAACGGCTAAACTTATCATAATCTAAATAACCGATGACCTTTACAATCTTACCTTTTACTAAATCTTCCTCAAAAAGTTTTCTATTTTCATCCTTGACGTAAGATTTAAGCATTATAACACCAGTATCGTCTTGAATAACAGCTTCAAAGAAATTATGAATTCCCCTGTTAATAATTTCCGATTTAATGATTTCACCTTCAACTGCAACTTTTGATTCTCCAAAATTAAGTTGTCTAAAACCAACTAAATCCATTTCATCAACTGGTAAATCTTTAATTTTTGATGGAGCGATATTAACTTCCAATGTTTTCTTTCTTGTTTTACTACGATAATCTTTATTAGTTTTCTTTACAATTCCGGTTGGTTGAGTTTTAGGTTGATTCTCATATTCGGTGTAAATTTTAGTAATATTATACTTAATATCATCTTCCATTGGTTTTTCAAAATGAGAAATAACTGCCTCTACAGAAACAAAATCTAAAAAGTAGCTTTTAAAAATTGCTTCAATTTCTTTAAAAGCATTACCTAATGTAGCTTCATCTTCTTTACTAGCAACATAAAAGACTACCTTATTATCACTGAAATTAGTATTAAAATTCTCTAAAACCTTATACAAAGGTTTTTTAGATGTTAAATTTTCCAAAATATGTTTATAGTATTCTTCTAGTGTTGTTTCACCAATTTCATTGTTTGGATATAAAACAATTGATTCAATTTCATTTAAGTTAAAAATCTCTTTTAATCCTATTTCACTTTTAGAAATAAACTCCTCTAAAAAATGGACATTAGGAACTTTAGGAAAAGAGTATTTAAAAACAGCCTTTTTTGTAAGGTCATTTACTTCAATACTTTCAAGTTTTCCTTCTCTAATGTCATCACTTGTTTTTAGATTTAATTTTTCTAATATTTTCAAAAAACCATTGTTATTCATAAACAACACCTCATTATATTTTATCATATTCAATAACTTTTTTCTATTATTATTTATATAAAAAAGGATTTCCTTGCTAAGCAAGAAAACCCTTTTTTGGAGAAGTTCTAAAATTAACTATTTAATTTAATCCAATTACATCTTTGCCTACACCATAGAAATAGCCGTTAGCAAAAATTACACGGTAATTATGATAATCATTTAAGTTATAATGACCACTAGCAACAATCTTATCGCCTTCAAATACTTTCCAGATTTCGATTGGAGAAGTTGCATTAGGATTAATGCATAGCATCATATAGCTCTTATAGTATGCCCATTTTACTTCTTCTTCACTAGTTTCTTGACTATATATTTCAATTGGCATTCCAAATAAATGTCCTTCACTAAAACCAAATACATCAATATACTCTAAGTGTGATCTAGTAGAATTCCAAGTATAAATATTATCGCCACCTAAATATTTGGCTACTTCCTCATTGATTAAGAAATCTTCACCAATTTGAGTTAATTCATCATCATTATTATATAAAGATATTTTATCTGACCATTCTTCGCCAATACCAATTCCAAGTAAAAGTTGTTTTTCTTCCATTGTGATTGGATGTAAATAAAAACTATATCCAGGAACTTTCAATTCATCATCAATATAAGGTTTAATCCCATCTCTAAATAGAATCTTGTATAGTGGATCAGTATTACGGAATGTTACAATATTTAGTACATTTAGACCAGTTTCTGCGTTAGTATTAAATCTTACTGATTTAATATCTTCTCCTGGTAGACCAATACCTTCAGTTAATGAACCAACAATTTCTAATCCCTTTTCAAGTTCTTTTTCTTGAACTACATAAACTGCATGTTTTGTAGGTTTTTCTCTATCAGACCACCAACCAGAAATATTAGAATCAGCAGCTACAATTCTTAATCTGCCTTCAAATTCATCCATATACCATTGATTTCTAACATTACCGTCAACTAATACATTGCCCTTAACAACAATTTCATCACCAGAAAAATCAAGTTTAGTAATTCTTGTTTTTGAAGTATAATCTGCTCCAGTTGTATTAGAATAATTATAAGTTCTTTC
>DAOSSK010000024.1:0-1606 GCA_035377365.1 Bacilli bacterium | reverse complement strand
AAAAATTAAGATTTCAATATTATCTAAATACTTGTTTTCTGCATCATAGTATCTATAATAGCCATAATAATTAGGATTGTAGTTTACAACAACAACATGTGTTCTATTAGCTACCAATGCTGTATAAGCATAACCTTCATCAATTAAGTAATAACCTAATAATCCTGTAAAGCCTTCATTTAATTTCCAGATTTCAAATGCTGTTCTAGATTTACCATCAACCATTACATTCGGATGTACATAATAAAGCATATCCGCATCATATTTTAGATAATCAGCTTCGTCCACCCCTTTAACTTGAACGTTTGCACCTGATGTACCATCTGGATTAGTTTGATCAGTTGAAGTTGGTCCATTAGTTTCTTGAGTATCATCTTTTGATTCTGAATAAGCAAATCCACCACCACGGAAAAGATCTTCTAGACTTATATCCATTCCACTTAATTTTGGTTCTTGATTCAAGAAATCTTGAACTTCTATATCTGTGCTGAATGTTTGTGAATCATTTGAATATTGTGTTGGTTTTAAAGTATTAACACTTAAACCAATAAAGATTCCAAGGCCTAGTAACAATAAAGCTACAAAGCTCATATAAGCAAATCTAAATGTAAATCTACTTGTTCTCTTTGGTTCTATACTTGTAGCATAAATTTGCTTTCTTAAATCATTTTCCATTTCTGGAATTGAGTTTTTTGAATTTCTAATTTTCTCTTCTAATCTCATTTTTTGATTCCTCCTCTTTTAAGATATTACGAGCACGTTCCAATCTTTTCTTTACTGCAGCTTCGGAAAGATGTAGAACTTTTGAAATTTCTTTTATATCTAAATTTTCATAATAGAATAAAATAATTACTGTTTTATATTTATCGGGTAAATTGTAAATCATTTCAAAAAATCTTCTTTCTTCATTAACCTCATCTTGATACGGATAACTATCTTCCTCAATAACATTAACTTTCGTATTCCATGAAGATTTTAAAACATTTTTTGCTTCATTCATTGTAACTCTAATTAACCAAAACTTCTCATGATCTAATGATTCAAGTTTGTGGAAATTATTTAAATATTTTAAAAATACTTCTTGGACTACATCTTCTGAATGATTAACATTTTTTAAGTGTGAATATGCGATATTATAAATCATCTTCGCATATAGTTCATATTTTTCATAAAATTGTTCTTCGCTTAATCTTTTCATATTAACCTCTCCGTATATACTAATTATATCATAAACGAACCTATTTTATTTGCCCTTTCTACCTATAATACAATTAACCAAGGCGAAAAGTGACAAAAATAATATATTAAAAACAAAAAAGCTTTCTTTTAAAGAAAGCTTTTAATTTTAAAATGGTGACCTGTATGGGATTCGAACCCATGAATGCAAGCGTGAGAGGCTTGTGAGTTAAGCCGCTTCTCCAACAGGCCGAGTAAAATAAAGCATTTTAAAATGCTTTATTCACCATATTTAAGTTTATCTACTGTTTTACGATCTAGCTTTTTAATAATAGCTGTTAAAAGTTTAACACCATTTGCATAGTCATCATAATGGATAATTCCAGAATGTGAATGGATATATCTTGTAGCAATACAAAATGAAATTGCT
>DAOSSK010000023.1:0-10673 GCA_035377365.1 Bacilli bacterium | reverse complement strand
TTGAAAGAGGTGCAGAGGAGATTGTTGGGCCAGAATCAAGAGGCTTTATTTTTGGTTGTCCAATTGCTTATGATTTAGGGATAGGATTTGTTCCTGTTCGTAAACCTAATAAATTACCACGTGAAACGATTCAAGTAGAATATGCATTAGAATATGGTACTGGTACTTTATGTATGCATAAAGATGGCATAAAAAAAGGCCAAAAAGTATTGATTATTGATGACTTACTTGCAACTGGTGGTACAATGGTAGCTACAGCTGAGCTTGTAGAGAAATTGGGTGGAGAAGTTGTAGGTCTTGGTTTCTTAATTGAACTAGAAGATTTAAATGGAAGAAGTAGATTAGAAAAATATAATATTAAAACAATTATGAAGTTTTAATAACTACCACTTTATTTTGATATAAAATATAGAAGAATAGGAGGATTCTAAAGATGAAACATACTTTTGACGATGTTTTAAGTAAAGCAAAAGAATATATTTCAAATGAACAAAGCTTAAAGTTGATTACTGATGCTTATCTTTTAGCACGCGATCGTCACGAAGGTCAGTTCCGTAAATCTAAAGATCCTTATATTCAACACCCAATTGAAGTTGCTTATATTTTAGCTGAACTTCAAACTTCTCCCCAAACGATAGCTGTTGGTTTCTTGCATGATGTTTTAGAGGATACCGAAGAAACAAAAGAAGATTTAACTGCTAAGTTTGGTGAAGATATTGTTAGTATGGTTGATGGTGTTACGAAGATTGGTAAACTTAAGTATATGACTAAGGAAAAAGCTTTAGTTAGATCACACCAAAAGATATTATTAGCAATGGCTAAAGATATTCGTGTAGTTTTAGTAAAACTAGTTGATCGTGTTCACAATATGAGAACATTAGAGCACTTGCCAAGAGAAAAACAAGTTAGAATTGCTCAAGAGACTTTGGATTTATATGTTCCACTTGCTCATAGAATTGGTATGTATCGAATTAAAGCTGAACTTGAAGATACAGCATTTAAATATTTAGAGCCAGAAACTTATCAAAGTGTTACTAAAGAAATTACAGAACAACGCGAAGTCCGTGAAGAAGATATTAAAAGGATGAGTGATGCGCTTCAGGTATTGTTAGATGATCATCATGTAAAGAACTATGAAATTAAAGGAAGATTAAAAAATATTTATAGTATTGTTAAGAAGATGCAAACTAAGCAGCTTCGTATCAATGAAATCTATGATCTTATGGCTTTAAGAGTTTTAGTTCCATCAGTAGAAGCTTGTTATCAAGTATTAGGTTTAGTTCATGGCTCTTGGAGCCCAATTCCTAAGAGGTTTAAAGATTATATTGCAACACCTAAACCAAACCTTTACCAATCACTACATACAACGGTTGTAGGGATTGGTGGTAAAGTTTATGAAATCCAAATTAGAACTTTTGAAATGGATGCAGTAGCTGAATATGGTGTTGCGGCTCACTGGGCTTACAAAGAGTCAAGACAAGGATTTACTTCGGAAAAAGCCCAAATGGAAGTATCTAGTAAACTAAAATGGTACCGCGACTTACTTGAATATGTAGAGATGGATGGAGAAAGTGATTTTGATCCACTAAGTGATATTAAAGAAGATATTTTTAGTGCTAATGTTTATGTCTTTACACCTAAAGGAGATCCACTTGATTTTCCTCAAGGTTCAACACCTTTAGATTTTGCTTATCGTATCCATACTGAAGTTGGTGATAAAACAGTAGGAGCAATTGTTAATGGTAAAATTGTGCCATTATCATATAAACTGCAAACGGGAGATGTTATTGAAATTAAAACTTCAAAGCAATCTCAAGGTCCAAATAAGTCTTGGTTAAAGCTTGCGAAAACTAGACATGCTCGTCATAAAATTACGTCATTTTTAAATAAAAAACAAAGAGACGATTTTATCAAACAAGGAATTGATTCTTGGGATAGAGTAGCTAAAGAAGAAAGATATAATGGTCCTAAATTAGATGATAGTTTAATTGAAAGTAAGTTTTCTAAATATAAGATTGATACAGTAGAAGATTTCTATTATGAAATTGGTAAAAATAATATTTCACCTAAAGCTGCAATGAATATTTTAAGTGGCGATTTAGATCAAAAAACTACTGATGAAATCTTAATGCAAACAATCAATGAGAAAAAGACAAATTTAACACGCCAAACCAGTGCTTTAGGAGTTATTGTAGAAGGATTGGATAATGCTAAGATTAAACTTGCAAGTTGTTGTTTTCCACTTTATGGTGATGAAATTATAGGTTATATAACTAAAGGAAGAGGAATAGTTGTTCATCGTGCAAATTGCCCTAATATTTCTGAGCATGAAATGCAAAGAACAATCCCACTTTCTTGGGATACAGCAGATAATAATCACACATATGAAATTATCCTAACTATTTCCTCATTTAATAGAAATAATATTATCGCAGAAATAATAAATGTATTAAACTCAATGAAAGTTTACATTAAAGCGATTAGTTCAAAAGAGATTAATGGAGGAACTGATATTCTTACAGATGTTAGAGTTGCAATTCAAGACACTAAAACACTAACTAACGTTATTGTAAATTTACAAAAGATTTCCGATATTTATGAAATTAAAAGAGGTACAAGATGAGAGCAATTATCCAAAGAGCAAAAGATAGTAAATGCGTTATCGAAGGTAAAGTTACAGGAAAGATTGACTTTGGTTATGTTGTTTTAGTAGGATTTACTGAAGGAGATAACTTAGATACTGTCAAGAAAATGGCAAAAAAAATAGCTAATTTAAGAATCTTTAATGATGAAAATGGGAAAATGAATAAATCAATTTTAGATGTTAAAGGTGAGATTTTATCAATTTCTCAGTTTACACTATATGCAAATACTAACTCAGGTAATAGACCTTCATTTACTGAAAGTTTAAATCCGGTTGATGCAGAAAACTTATATAACTTATTTAATTTAGAACTTAAAAACTATGGAATTAAAGTAGAAGAGGGTATTTTCCAAAGTGAAATGAAAATATCTCTTACTAATTTAGGTCCAGTTACAATTACATTAGAATTTTAGGATAGAATTTTTCTATCCTTTTTTTCATATATTTATGATATAATATAGGGTAAGGAGAAATACTATGAGTATAAAAGAAAGATATGATGTTCTTGCTAGCATGCCTTTAAGTTTAAATGATTTACCTAAACTAGAAGACTTAGTAAAACTTGCGAAGATTCAAGGCGAAAATGAAATTAGTTATTTATCTAGACTATTAATTATTGATCTTTATTTGGAAAATAATATGTTAGATCAAGCTTTTGAAATGGCAAGTAATGCAATAAATAACCTAAACATTATTAATTATCCAAAAATCTATGCTTCTTATTTAGAGGAAATTATTTATATTTGTATTTCTAAAAAGAATTACAAATCTGCTTATCGTTATGCCTTAATCAAAAGAAACTATTTAGATGATAATAATAGTGATGATGTTAATCGTTGGTATTTAGAGATGAGTTATATTTTTGCAGAGTTAGACCAAAAAGATAAAGCTATTACTAACTTGCTAGTTATTCTTAAAAATAATCCTTCAATGGAGTTAGAATCTTTAGTATTATCTAACCTTGCTAAACTTTATATAGATGAAAAAGAACTAGGAAAAGCTAAAGATGCGATTAATAAATGCTTACCTTTAATCAAAAGATTAGAGGATTATGAAGGTTTAGAATATATAAATTATTTAAATGCAAAACTTTATGTTTTAGAAGATAATTACTTAATGGCTAAAACTCAATATCAAGATTTATTCAAAGAAAGAGTTGAACTTGAACCAAGTTTTTTAGGTATTGGTAATGAATATTTAAAACTATTGTTAGATCTAAAAGAATATGAACTAATGTTTGTTTTTATTAATAAATATCGTTCTTCATATTTATCTAGTAATGATATTTATAATAAGAAACTCTTTTTAGAACACAATTTACTTGCTTTAGTTTCTAGTAATATGCAATATAAAAATAGTTTTTATTCGTTAATTATGCAAGTTATGAATTTAGATCAAGAAATTAGAAAGAGTGAGAACTTACTTTTCCATGATATTAATGAAGATGATAAGTATTTAGAAGTAAATGCTAAGTTAAATGAAGCAATTATTAAAATTGAAAACACAATTCACTTAACGAAAATCTTATTTGAAAAAGAAGATATTAGATCAAGCCTAATTAGTTTTTTTACTGAATTAAATAAATATGCTTCATTTGATTCTAGCTTGTTAGTTATTTTCAGTGAAACTAGTTTTGATAAACTTCCTGATTTCTTAAGAAATAAAGATCGTATTAAAAGCTACAATTACAAAAAAGAAAGACTATATGAAAGATGGTTAGCATATTCTGATTTAGAGCATACCATTTTAGAAAAGATGATGATGGAAAATCAAACAATTATTGCCTCTGATATTGAAATTGCTAGTTATGAAACAATTATTCAGGGGCCTACATACGGAGCTATGAAAATATCAGGCTTGGTAGCTGTACCTTTATATTTCCATGATGACTTATTTGCTAGTGTTATCTTTAAAGATTCATCTTCAAAAATGATGGAAAATGAAAATATTATGTTATTAAAGTTAGGAGCATCGCTACTTACATATTACTTAACAGCTTATTTCCAAAAAGAAAATGAAGAATTTCAATCTAATGTTTTAAACTTAGCAATTGAGTCTTTACAAGAAGGGATGTTTTATTTAGATCTTGCGAAAGACCAAATGATTATTAACGAAGCATTACAAAAGTTTTTAAATGTTCATAATCCTATTCTTGCAAGATCAGAATATAAGAAACTAATTAGTCCTAAACACTTACAAGACTATGAAATAGCATATAAGAATATTCATAAACTAGAAGCTAAAGAAATTCTTTATAGCTTACAAATTAAAAATCAAGAATATTTAGTAAAAGAAAACTTAAGACCTTATATTTCAAGTGAAGGTAAGTTAGTTACGTTTGTTGGGACGATAACGAAGTTAGAAGAAGCTAATAAATTAAAAGTTGCTGATTTTAAGACATCAGTAAATAATCAAACTGATTTTCAAAACAGATTAAAATTAGAAGAAGATAAGCTAAAAGATTTAGAATATAAATTTACGGTAATTGCTTTTAGAATTACTAACTTAGATAAGTTTACTTACCAACAAGATTTACATAATTATTTAGTTGAAGAAATGCATAAAAAGTTAGATGAACTTTATCCAAAAAATGTTTATCTACTAGACAATTTTGATTTATTTGTCTTCACAAAACAAACTAATCAAAGAAGTATTGAAAAAGAAATCAAAGATGTTTTCCAAAAACTAAGCTTAGGAATAGATTATCAAAGTAGAAAGATAAATTTAAAATTAAAGACAGCCTATATCCGTTATCCACGTGATAATATGCCTGTTTTAGAATGTTTTGATGCTTTAAACTTAGCATTAAAGGAAATAGATGAAATAACAATGTTTGATCGCACTTTAAGAGCTGCATACTTAGAACAAAAAGCAATTAAAGATGCTTTTCTAAAAATTGAAGATGAAGATTTAGAAATTTTATATTTAAACTTTACTAAGAAAGATAAATATGAAGCATTCTTTAACCTAAAAGGTATGCCTCAAGCTATAAATCCTTTAAGTTATTTACCAATTAATGATTTAATTGATTTTGAGGGTAGATTATTCAATAAAGTTCTTCTAGAAATTGAAAAGAAAAAAGGTGATTTTTTCTTAAAGTTAAATATTAAAACAATTCTTGATTTAATCGGTAAAAATGAATTTGCTTTAGAAGATAGTAAAATTTATGAAAAACTTAATTTAATTATCTACGATTATCACCAAGACATCTTAGATGCAATTAAGTTTTTAAAACAATATAAATTAAAAATATTCTTAGATTTAGAGACTTTCAAGCAATTGAAAGCTAGTGATCTTTATAGTATAAAACTTGATGGTATTAACATTGATAATAATATTATTAGTGTTGAGCGTGACTTTGTTTTAAAATATGCGAAAGAAAATGACTTAACTTTACTTGCAAATTATGCTTATCCAGATTACGAAAAAACAATTGTAAGAAAGAAAAAAGTTAAAAAGGGAAGTGAATTAGTTGCTTCAAAGTAATTTTGAAAAGATTCAAGTTTTAAAAAGAAAACTAGATGATCCAGCTTATCAAGAAAAACTGTTTAAGTCTAAATTTAATAAGAAAATGGCGCAAACATCGGTTTTCACTTTAGAAAATATTTGTTATATTATTGATGAATATTTAATTAGTTATAAAATTGAAAGAAAGAAACAAGAGCAGTTATTACTTTTATTTGGCTTATTACAGGGGATATTTGCTGGGATAGACGCTTTATATTCACTTGGTAGGTCTTTAGGCTTGAATAAGATTTTAATCGGTTTAAACCAAAACAAAGTTTTAAAAGAAATCAAGAGAATTAGAAATGATGTTGTTGGTCACCCAACATACCGTTACTATGACAATAATACAATTGGTTTTTGTATTTTAGATTTTGAGAAAATGACTGAATCAACTATTTTCTATTCAATTTATACTGATGATAGTGATGATGTAGAAAGAAAAACAGTTGATATGATTGAAGTAATTAATAGTTATTTAAAGGAATCTATTACTAACTTACAAGCTACTTCAAGATTTCTTGATTTAAAGTTAAAAATTGATACTGTAAATTTGTTGGATTTAGCTGTTGCTTTGTTTAATAACTATTTAAATGAAGTAAAAGATAAGATAAATTTAGATAAAATCAAAGAAAACTATCAAAAGCTAATGGAAATTGATAATGAAAATGATCGTATTTTATGGCGTATAAGTAATATTGAATATATGTTTTCATTAGAAGAAAATGACTATGTGAAGCATTTAATCTTTTTAGAAATAAAGAAATTATATGAATCACTATATGAACTAGAAAGGCAAGTAAATAGCCAGGTAAGAAAACAGTCGTTAGTTTTTGAAGGCGTTCCGGAATTAAATCGTTTAAAACGCGATTTACGTAAACACAAAGATAAAAACTATAACTTATATAATGATTATACTCATCCTTTATATCTTAAGTTTTTGAAGAGTTTAATAAAGAAGTTAAAGAAAGAAAAGAAATATTATAATTTAAGTTTATGGCTTGAGAAAATTGTTTTAGAAAATGATCAAGTACTTTTATATGCTTTTGGTTCTTATTTGAAATACAATTAAATTGCATTTTGATAAGAAATATGGTAAAATAACTAAATATGTGATAGGAGATTTTTATGAAAGAAAAAGTTTTGGATTTTTTTAAATCATTAGTAATACCAATTAAAATGGCAAGATATAAATATATGTCAGTTTTAATTGCTGTGTTAATTTTTGTAGCGGCATCAGTTGTAACAGTAGTACCTGTTAATTATAACTATGAACATAGCAACTATTCTTGGATTGAATCAAACAATGTTTTAGCTTTACAATACTTAACTAAAGCACCTGTTAGTGATAATGAAGTTGATGAGAATAATGTAGTTATTGGTAAAAAAGGTAATTTAAATGAAGTTTTAGAAGATTTTTATGATTTGAAACTATTAGTTAAGAAAAATGAAGATTCTAATACTTGGGATTTAGTTAAAGAAAATGGTGAATTCGACCAAGATGAAAGACATGTTTTCAAGATGCAATACAAAAAAGATGATGTTGAAACGATCCATATTAATTTATATGTAGATTTATTTAATAAAACTACAGATCATGAACTTAAAGATAAAGATAAATTAAAGATTGTACCTTATCGTGATTTTGCAGAAAGAGAGGATATGCCAGCTAAATATCCAGAATTTAGAGCTGAATCTTATAGCTGGAAAGACGATTCTGGGAATGTAAAATTAGAAAATTATATTTCGATTGTCTTAAATACTGATGCTATTCATTATGTAATTGATTTTAAAGCACTTAATGAAAATGGTGATGTTATTGATATTGCTGATCAATTTCAAAGCAAAAGATTTTGGAATAATGATTATTTATATAGTTATAAAGATTATGAAGGTTACAATTCTCAACAATTCTTTGATTATATTGCAAGAATCGTTGTTTTAGGATATGCAAGAAATGCTGCAACAGCATCTTCATTTTGGAGTTTTGTTTATACTTTCATTTATCCTTTAGTTATTGTTTTCTTAATTTGGATTTTGTTTAGAAAGCAAGGACAGTTAAAGAAATTCAAAGAGTATTATAATATTGCCGCAATCACATCATTAATTCCAATTATAGTAGTATTTATAGTATCTTGGTTTTGGCCAAATATACTATCATATTATGTAATTGGTTTTGCGGTCTACTATTTATTCATAATTGCTAAGATAAATAACTATCAAGAAGTAGTATAAAAAGTCTGTTATTACAGACTTTTTTCACTTTCCAAATTACTAGTTTTATGGTAAAATATCTATATTGAGGAGTTAATAATTATGGAAGATAAAATTGCAAGAATTAAGGTTATGGTCTATCTTTATAACGCTGATATTAATAATAGTTTAGATTTAGATGCTGATTTTATTAAAGAAAAATGCAATGAGCAGTTAGCTTATTCTATTATTATTGGTACTCTTTTAAAGTTGGATTCAATCGACTTTTTAATCAATAAATATATTACGAATTATTCACTAAATCGTTTAAATTATGTTACAAGAAGCATTGTTCGTTCCGCAACTTATGAACTTGTTTATACTGATGCGAAACCAGAAGTAGTAATAGCAACAGCTTTAGATTTATGTCATGAATATACTGAACTAGAACATGGTGATTCATCAAGATTAGTAAATTCACTTTTAGATAAGATCTATAAGGAGACTAAAGATGGAAGAAGTTAAATATTTAACCGTTACCGCTGTTTCATCTTATTTAGAGTACTTAATTAATCAAGACCCTTATTTAGGTAAATTAATCGTTTTAGGTGAAGTATCATCATCAAGATTATCTAAAGGTCATTTGTATTTTAATTTAAAAGATGAAGGTGCTGTTGTTCGTTGCGTGATGTTTAAAAACTATCTTGATCAAAATAATCTTGATATTAAAGATGGGATGAAAGTATTAGTTTACGGAAAACTTAATCTTTACAAACAAGGTGGTTATTATAGCATCATGTGCTTTAAAATCGATGAGTTTGGAAAAGGAGATTTATATAAAGCATTCTTACTTTTAAAAGAAAAGTTGGAAAAAGAAGGTTTATTCAAAGAAGAGTATAAAAAACCGATTCCAAGAATTAATGAAAGAATTGGTGTTATTACTGCTGCTACAGCAGAAGCATTTAACGATATTAAAATTACAATTACAAGAAGATTTCCTAGTAGCGTTATCTATTTATATCCGTCACTTGTTCAAGGAGATAGTGCGCCAAAAGCTATTATTAAAGCTTTGAATAAGGCTAATCAAGATAATTTAGTTGATGTAATTATCTTAGCTCGTGGTGGAGGAAGTCAAGAAGATTTAAGTTGTTTCAATAATGAAGAACTTGCTTATGCGATTTTTAATTCCAAAATTCCAATTGTAACTGGTATTGGTCATGAAGGAGACTTTACGATTGCTGATTTTGTTGCTGATAAAAGAGCAGCAACACCAACTGCAGCTGCAACGCTTGTTACGATTGATTCAAGTGAATTAAAAGAACAATTAAATAAAGTAGAACTAAGATTAAATTCGATAATTGTAAGACAAATTACTAATTTAGAGCATCAATATAATGTTTTAAAAAACAATTATTATTTAAAGAATTATAGTGAAGTTTTAGATTTAAAGATTAAAGATTTAAATAATTTATATTTTAAACTTAATCAGCTATCACCATTAAATAAAATTAATATTGGTTTTAGTGAACTGGAAAGTTATAAGAAAAGATTATCATTAATTAAACCTTTAGAAAAAATAGATGCTTTAAAAGATAAAGTAAATGATTATAATCTTAAAATAAACAAATTACTTGAAAATAAAATAAATGAATTTAATAGGCAAATAAATAATAATATAGATAGATTAATTATTATTAATCCGCTTAATTTAATGAAAAAAGGCTATGCTTTAGCTTATCAAGAAGGAAACTTAATTAAATCTGTTACTGAATTAGATCAAGCTAGACCTTTAGAAGTTAAGTTTAGTGATGGAAAAGTTGAAACAAAAATTTCAAAAATAGAAAGGAATAACAATGGCAGTTAAATTTGAAGAATTATTAAAAGAATTAGAAAAGATTGTTTTAGATTTAGAAAAAGGAGACTTAAGTTTAGAAGAATCTTTAAAGAAATATCAACGTGGAATTGAACTTTCAAAACTTTGTAAGGAAAAATTAGAAGAAGCAAAAGAAGTTGTTGTAAAGAACATGGGAGAATAGAATGAATTCTTTATTGGAAATTAAAGATCCTAAGTTTTTAAAAGATCTTTCAATTAAAGAATTAGAAGAACTAGCTCAAGAAATAAGAACTTATATTATTGAAACAGTGAGTAAAACTGGAGGACACCTAGCTAGTAGTTTAGGTACTGTAGAGCTAGTCATTGCTTTGCACTATATTTTTGATTTACCTTACGACCGTTTAGTATTTGATATTGGTCATCAAGCTTACACTCATAAAATTCTTACTGGACGTGCTATAGATTTTAAAAACTTAAGAAAAAAGAATGGAATTAGTG
>DAOSSK010000022.1:0-10773 GCA_035377365.1 Bacilli bacterium | reverse complement strand
CATTAAAATTTAAAAAAAGGCAACAAAAACCGTTCCGTTTGATATGAAAATTGACTCATTTTTTTCTTAAGACAATTATAGTCCTCATGTTTTATAGAGTGAAAACTATCAAATCGTTCAAAAGTAGAGTAATCGTTCAAAACTAGCCCTAATCGTTCAATTGTTGAGTAATCGTTCAAAAGTTGAATATAAAATAAAAAAAAGACCAGCAATTAGCCTAAAATCCGACTACTACTGATCTAATGAAAACTGGCGGAAAGGAAAAATCTCCCTATCCGCCAGCAAATATTTGATGTTTGATATTGTATCAAACCTATTCATTCAATATGGTGGAATAGGGGGGATTTGAACCCCCGTCCAAACACAATTTCACACAAACCTCTACATGCTTAGTTTATTTTTTTGTCTTGCCTAACTTACGAAATAAACAAAGTAAGCTAAACCATCTTCTGAAGTTTCAAACAAATAAGCCGAAGAAAACTTAAATGTTCTATCCTTAAATTCTTGAACCCTTTAGTTTAGCTTAAGGCTAACTACAACTAAAGAGCCTTGCTTTACGCAAAAGCAAGTTGTAAATTATTTTGTTTTGCGGTTAATTTAATACCTAGATCGTTTTTATATGCGATTACCATAACATGCTATTTATATGTCCTTATGCCTGTCGAATCCAGACTATCCCTTATTTAGGAGCAATTAAACCCCAAACTAAATATACTAGTAAAAAAATTGATATAGCAGCACCAATATAAGCAAAAATATTACCAATATTTCTAAATGGTTCAAGCTTTACCTTTGAAGGCTTTTTATAATTATACCATGCTAAGAAACTAAAAACAAAAATTGGTAATAACATTGACAAAATCCCAAAAATAAAAGTTAGAATTGGTGAATCAATTAAACCTGATTTTTCCTCATCAGGAACAACAGGATCTTCTTTTAATAACTTACGATATGTTTCTTCTACTTTTTGTTCTTTAAAGCTGTACCCACAATTACTACACACTTCATTTTTATCATCGTTTTCTTTGCCACATCTAATACACTTAATCATCTTATCTCCTCAATGCTTTCTCTAAATCTCTCTTTACATCTTTTTCTTGAATATCTTTTCTCTTATCGTAAAGTTTTTTACCTCTACCTAAAGCAATTAAAAGCTTAGCTCTTCCCCTAACAATATACATCTTTAATGGAACTATTGTATAACCTTTAGCCTTCACTTTATTTAAAAGCTTTAAGATTTCATTTTTATGAGCTAAAAGTTTTCTTGTCCTCTTTTCATCATGATTATAAATATTACCTTTTTCATATTTTGCTATATGCATAGAATCAACAAATAATTCTCCTTTTTCAATATAGCAATATGCTTCTTTTAAAGATACTTTACTTTCTCTTACAGATTTAATTTCCGTTCCCGTTAATACTATGCCAACTTCAATTTCATCTGATAATTCATAATCATGATATGCTTTTTTATTTGTAGCTATTAGTGTTTCTTTTTCCATAATCATCCCTACTTCATAATTTCAAAATCTATCTTGCCTTTTTCTTTATTAGCACTTAAAACTATTACCTTTACTTTATCACCAATTTTATAAGTTTTGTTATAGCTTACTAATAATTTTCTTTGTTCTTCAAACCTAAAACCAGGCAAACTGCTAATATGAACTAAACCCTCAATTCCCTCTAAAACAGAGACAAACATCCCAAATGATAAAATAGACGTGATTTTTCCCTCTAGCACCTTCCCAACATACTTTTCCATATATTCGGCTAGCTTTAAATCTAAAACTGCGTATTCTAAACTATCAGCGTTCCTTTCTGTAGTTGAGGAATGAAGAGCAATTTCTTTTAATTTTTTTGTATATTCGCTATTTGTTTTATAGTTACTATCAAACAAATATCTTCTAACTAATCTATGAACAACTAAGTCAGGATATCTTCTAATTGGTGCTGTAAAGTGTGTATAGCATTTACTTGCTAACCCAAAATGGCCAATATTATAATTATCATAAACAGCTTTACTCATTAATCTTAATACTTGTTTATTAAGATAATTATCTTCTTCTGAAAAAGAATTAACTAACATTTGAATATCTTTAGATTTAATATTCTTAGCATTAAACTTATACTTTGTATTTCTTAAAATATTAGTAAATTCCTTAATTTTCTTAACTTCAGGTTTATCGTGAACTCTATAAATAAAAGGTAAATTCATATTAGTAATGTAAGTAGCGATAGCCTCATTAGTTTCAATCATAAAAGATTCAATTAGCTTTTCACCTCGACCTCTTTCAATCTTTTCAATTTTATAAGGTTTGCATTTCTCATCTACAAAAACTTTTAATTCAGGTATATCAAAATCTACAGATCCTCTTTGTTCTCTTTTTTCTTCTAAAATTAAGGCGAGTTCATTCATTAGATATAAATCATTAATTAATTCATTATCAGTCTTAATTTGATTATCTACAATTTCATTTACTGCTTTATATGTCCATCTTTTACTTGATTTGATTTTTACTTTTTCAATAACAGTATCTAATGTCCTACCTTTGTGATCTATTTCCATAAAGCAAGCAACAACTAATCTTTCTTCACCTTCTTGAAGACTACATAATTCATTGCTTAATTTAAAAGGTAGCATTGGTAATACTCTATCTACAATATAAATACTAGTTCCTCTTTTATATGCTTCTTTATCAATCACAGAACCTTCTTCAACAAAATACCCTACATCTGCAATATAAACTCCAAGTAAATAATTTCCATTTTCTAACTTTTCAATACTAATTGCATCATCGAAATCTTTTGCATCATCACCATCAATCGTAACAATTCTTTTTTCAATTAGTTTTCTTTTAGATAGTTCTAGATTAGCATTTGCTTCTAAGTTTTCTGCTACTTTATTTACATATTCAGGATAAGTATTACTAAAACCATACTTGGCAATTAAACTTAAAATCTCAATATCAAAATCATTGTGTTTACCAATTCTTTCAAAAAACTCTCCTACTAAATAATCATCATGATATTCTACAATCTTAATTTTAATTATATCGCCTACAGCTAATCTTGAATCTTGTTTTAATAAAACTAAATTGTGATAATCTTCGGTATCTAAAAAATAAGTTCTTTTATCCTTAACAACTTCCCCTACTAAATACTCAATATTTCTTTTGATAACTTCAATAACTTCAGCTTTCTCAAAAAAAGGATCAGCTTTAAATAACACTAAATCTCCATCCATTGCGCTATTTAAGTCATCTCGGCCTACAAACAAATCTTCTACTTCTTCTTTATAGGTGATAAAACCTAAACCATTTTTTGTAAGTGAGATAGTACCTAAATAACGATTAGCTTGGTCTTTATTTAAAATTTTGTTTTTCTTACTAATAAAGACTTCATATTTACTTATTAAATCATCAACTGCAAGCATCGTTTCTTTAAAGTCTAAATTAAGAACATTTGCTAACTCTTCGACACTTAGTGGTTGATATTTTTTATTGTTTATTAATTTTAATATTCTTTCTTCCATTAACTCTCCTTACAAAAAATAAAGGTCTTATGCCAAGACCTTAAATTTAGTTATTTATCTTTTAACAAAAAAAGCTGCTAGAATCGCTAAAATAAAGAAAGCAACTGATAATACTGATGTAATTACGTTAATCCAAACATCTATTCCTCTTTCTTTCTTATTCGCAAACAATTCTGACTTCTTACCTGTAAATGCTTGTGAAGCATCTTCGTTTGATTTTTGTAAAATAATAATAACTATTAATAAGATCGATACGATCAAAAATAAAATATCTACAACTTGTGCGTTCATAATCTCCTCCACAACTTATATTGTATTATAGCATATTTGCTATTAAAAAGCAATAAAAATAAAAGGGATTAAATCCCTTTTTATTCTAAAGCATGACCAACTGCATCTTCAACACTATTGATTAAAATAATTGATAAGTCCTTTTGAATTAACTCTGGAATATCTGTAATATCCCTTTCGTTTTCTTTTGGAATTAAAATCGTCTTTAATCCTGATCTTGCAGCGGCAATTGACTTTTCTTTTAAACCACCAATAGGTAATACATTACCTCTTAAAGTAACTTCACCTGTCATACCTACATCATGTTTTACTTTCTTATTTGAAAATAATGATACTAAAGCTGTAGCAATCGTAACTCCAGCTGATGGTCCATCTTTAGGAACTGCACCTTCAGGAACGTGAATATGAATGTCAACATCTTTAAATATCTTTGGATCAATATCAAACTTAGCTGCATTAGCCTTTACATAACTTAAAGCAGCTTGAGCTGACTCTTTCATGACATCACCAAGTTGCCCTGTTAGCTGTAAGTTACCTTGTCCTTTGAAGTATGTAGCTTCAACCGATAAAGTATCTCCCCCATAATGAGTATAAGCAAGTCCAGTTACAACACCTACTTGGTCTTGCAAATCTACTTGGTTATATAAGAAGATTGGTTTTCCTAAATAAGTCTCAATGTCTTCTTTCTTAACTTTAATATCTTTAGCCTTCTCTAAAAGCATTTTCTTAATAACTTTTCTAATTAGAGAAGAAATCATTCTTTCTAACTCTCTAACTCCAGCTTCTCTTGTATACTTTCTAATTATCTCCCATAAAGCATCATCTTCAAGTATAAAATCTTTATCTAAACCATTTAGTTCTAATTGTTTTGGAATTAAATGACGCTTAGCAATTTCAAACTTTTCATATTCTGTATAAGATGAAAGCTCAACAATCTCTAATCTATCTCTTAAAGCATAAGGAATATCTTCTAAATAGTTAGCAGTTAAAATAAAGAATACATGTGATAAGTCATATGGTTCTTCTAAATAGTTATCAGAGAAATATTTGTTTTGTTCTGGATCTAAAACCTCAAGCATTGCACTTGCAGGATCTCCCCTATAATCACTTGATAATTTATCAATCTCATCAAGTAAGAATACGGGATTAATAACTCCTGCTTTTTTCATACCTTGTAAGATTCTACCTGGTAATGCCCCAACATATGTTCTTCTATGACCAATAATCTCAGCTACATCTCTAATACCACCTAAAGACTGCTTAACAAACTTTTTGTTTAATGCTTTCGCAATTGAAGATGCAAGTGATGTTTTACCAACACCTGGAGGGCCAACTAAACAAAGAATTGATAGTGGGTTTTTCTTTGTTTGAATATGAACGGCAATATATTCTAAAATTCTTTCTTTAACTTTTTCTAAACCATAATGGTCTTTATCTAATTGTTCTTTAGCTTTGTTAATATCTGAAACTTCCTCTGTTTTTTTATACCAAGGAAGATCAACCAAGAAATCAAGATAAGTTTTACTTACTGTAGATTCAGGACTAGATGGATTAATTGTACTATAACGCTTAAGTTCTTCTAGTGCTTTTTCTTCAGTTGCTTGAGGCATCTTAGCTGCAAGAATTTTTTCTCTTAAGCTCTCTACATCTTGCTCTCTAATTGCCTTATCACCTAATTCATCTTGAATAGCACGCATTTTTTCTCTTAAGTAAAACTCTTTTTGGCTTTCACTAATCGACTTTTGAATCTTTGAATTAATTTCTTGTTCTAGTTGATTGATATATTTAATACCTTGAATATCATCTAAGATAAAATAGAATCTCTTTTGAATATCTGCATTTTCTAAATACTTATGTTTCTTTTCGTTATCTACTTTTAAGTTATAGGCAAGAACATTAATAAACTCATCTACTGAAATATCTGATTTTACAATCCTTGTAATTTCATGAGCATTACTAAACATTTCTCCTGCTTTAAGTGGATCTCCTACTTCAGCTACTAATAGCTTTTTATAAATAGCTTCTTCTTCTAGAGAAATAACATTAGCTGGTTTAGTCTTGAATGTTGCCTCAAACGTTTCTAAATTAAATTCTTCAACACTAACCCTAACGATAAGTTCAAACTTAACTTTACGATAGCTAGACTTATCTTGAACATAAACTGCACGAGCTAAAATACCAGTAGCATAACAATCACTTGCATTTTTAATTTCTTTAGCTTCTTGATCTTTTTGCACTAACAAAATTAAATATTTGTCTTTGCTTTCCGCCTTTCTCAAAGACTCAAGCGACTTGCTTTTTGCTATATCGATAAATACTTCATTATCAGGAATAAGCGCTAAGCTATTAGTTACAATTACAGGTAAAGTACCAGTTGCATTTACATCTCTTTTATACATTTCTTTCACCTCACTTTTTGATTAGATTTTAAAAGGGCTAAAGCCCTTATTTATTTAATAATTGCTTTTTCAAAAACTAGTGCTTTAGCTTTATCAATAGCTAAGTATGACTCTAGTTCTTGTAAGTCAATCTTTGATTTAAACTCTTCTACCTCCATTTGGTAATGTTCTGCTAGCTTTTTGATTTCTGCTTCTAATTCTTTCTTTGTTAGTTTAATTTTTTCTTTTGAAACGATAGCATCTAAAACTACTTCCTCAGTAACTGATGCTTTAGCTGGTTCAGTTAGAACCTCTTTATATTGTTCTAAATCTAAACCTTGAAAAGATAAGAATTGCTCTAAAGATAAACCATATTGTTTAGCTTGAGACTCAACTTGTCTAACCATTTGACTCTTTCTCATATCAATTAAACTTTCAGGAATATCCACTTTCGCATTATCGCAAATAGTTTGAATAATCGCTTTTTCACGAGTACGTTTAGCTTCAGCTTCTTTTCCTTTTAGTAGTTCTGCCTCTACATGTTTTTCATATTCTTCTTTAGTTTTTACACCATCAATTTCAAGTTCTAAAACAAACTCATCATTAAATTCAGGAATTTGTTTTTCTTTAATTTCGTGGACTTTTACTTTAAAAATCGCATCTTTACCTTTTAAATTTTCTGAATGATATTCATCTGGAAACTTAACATTTAGCTCTCTTTCTTCCCCATCTTTCATTCCTAACATTTGTTCTTCAAATCCAGGAATAAATTGGCCAGAACCAATTTCTAAAGCATAGTTTTCAGCTTTACCACCTTCAAATGCTACTCCATCTACAAATCCTTCAAAATCAAATACAACAGTGTTTCCTAATTCAATACAACTATCTTCTTTTAAAACTAAAACAGCTTTTCTTTCTCTTTCTTGTCTTAAAACTTTTTCTAGTTCTTCTTTAGATACTTCTTGCTTTATCTCTTTATATTCAATTCCAAAGTACTCTCCTAATTCTACTTCAGGATATACATCTACAACAGCTGTATAAGTAAATCCACCATCTTTTTTAACTTGATTAGGATCAAAATCAACTTTTGGATAATTTACAGCTCTAACTTTTTTTTCTTGAATTGCCTCAAAATAAGTTCCATTAATACTTAAATTAACTGCCTCTTCTAAAACTAAAGCATCTGAGCCTACTCTATTTAAATAAATATTGCGTGGAACTTTTCCTTTTCTAAATCCTTCCACTTGGTAGTCTGCTAATACTTTATCAAAAGCTTCTTCATAATACTTACTAAATTCTTCTTTGTTTAAAGTAACTTTTACCTCTGCTTGACTACCCTCTAATTTTTTTACTGCTATTTTCATATATATACTCCTTCTCAAATATTATTAATATTATACTCTAAAATGCCTCATTTTGCAAGTAATAAGTCTTTATTATGTAGACATTAATAAATGATAAATTTTATTTAAAACTTCGTCTTCATAACCAATTTCAAATAAAATGTTTAATAAATCAATAACTCGATAATTTAAATAATCATCATCAATTTCTTGTTCTTTTTTTTCTTTGATTACTCCTAAACTAAAGTTTGTAAGAACTAATGCTAATTGTTGTTTCTCATCAATAATATTTAAATAGTTAGTATAATTAGCTCCTCCATCTTCAATTTCCTTTTTAAAGTTAGTTTTTGATAGGTAGTAATATAAAATCACAAATTCATTCGTCTTAAAAGAAGTACTAATCAAAACGATTAAATAATCAAAATCCAAATCATTTTTTATAATTGCTTCTTCTTTGATTTTTTGATATTCTTTTTCTTTTAGTAATTCATAATATTTATTCATACCCACCTCTTTTTATATTATATCATAAAACCTTAAATTTATCTTTTAAAAAAGAATCTCTTTATTAAGAGATTCTTTTTTTATTCTATTTTACTTTATAAACTAAAACTTTGGATTCTAAACCTTTTTCAACTCTAACAGCAAGATACCCTTCACCGCCAAAATCAATATCCTTAGAAATAACTTGAATATTAGAATCTTCAAATTTTCCTAGCGATTTACCTTGAAGATTAAATAGCTCAAAAGTTTTTTCATCATCAGTATACAGCTTATAACATGAGCCTCCATAACTATGATAGTTAGTGTATTCTGTCTCGACTAATCCATATAAAGATGCCATAATAATTTTACCATCATCTTTTCTATAAAGTGCATATTGATTAGCGCCAGCTAATTTTGTTAAGTTTTCATATAAAACTTTGTTTTTTAAAATATCATATAGAGTACATTTATAATCCGTCTTATCTTCAAATTCAATTAAACCATTTAGTAATGGATCAAACCAATAGTCATCAGCATCATAATGTTTTTCACCTTTAACTTTATTTCGGCCATCTAAAGCATAAATTGTTGTTTCATCATTATAAATGAAAAGATTATCCCCAACAATTTCTAAATTAGTAACATCTATATTACCATATTTAAATTCCAATCTTTTTTCCGATTTCATTTCGTTATCAAAGAAAACATTCTCTTTGTTCATCAAATCTTTTAAAACTGGGTCAATACCAAAAATTGTAATTAAATTTTCCGCTTTATAAAAACCACCATTATTTAAATCCTCAACTACAAAATTTAATTCGATGCTTTTTAATGTAGCTGACTTAACAATAAATATTTCAGATTTCATTACAAAACGAGTATCATCATAAGTAAAGTGATAATTAGCAAAATCTTTAGGAACTTCTCTAAATCTTTGTATTAAGATGTTACCATTATTTAATATATACCAACCTTTGATTTTATTCCCAAAAAGCCAATCATCTGATTCATATCCTATTTCATAACCATCAGTAAAACTAATTGTATAATAAGTAAGATCATTTTTGAAAACTTTAATTTTTGAATCGTCAATTTTGATGTAACCATAATTTCCATTTGTTTCATCATAATTAGGTGCATCAACATCTTCTTCTATAATCTCTTCTTTTTTATACTCATAATCTTTAAAAGTATATTTATCACTTTTATCATTTCCATTTTCATCTTTATAATCATGATAGATAGATGTGTTTAAGAAATAAACCCTTTCGTCTTCTGCTTTTTCAATTGAAAACAAATATTTACCTGTTTTTCCACTATGAATATAATAAAATTGGTCAGTACCCATTACAATATATTGATCTCTTACACGATAGTCAATTTCACCTGCTGGCATACGATCAAAAACAATAAATTTCCTAGTTTCTAAATTATAAAAGGTCCTATTTTTAAAACCAATAATTGTGTTGCTAGATAAATTACTATCTAGTTCTGCTGCTGTTTCAATAGTAAATGGTTTTGAAAACTCTCTCTTTTCTATAGCAAAATCAATAAACTGTGGCTCAATAATATCTTTAATATTAAGCGCACTACTACACCCAGCTAGCAATAAACTTAGAAAAACTAATAATACTAAACTAAATCTTTTTCCCATTTTCCTTCTCCTTTTTATGGCAATGCAGGTATTTCCCCATTGAATGTTGGAAAACTCACTTCGCCTATTTTATATTCTGTAACAGTTAAAACTGTTCCATAATGATTAATTTTCAATGCATGTTGCAAGCCAGCAATTATACAAAGATGATATCTACATTGATTATCTGGTGTCGTATAAATAGTACATTCATACTTTTTATTACCAACATAAATGTCTTCTTTAGCACCTTCATTAACAACACTTTCTAAATTATCTGGTTTTTCAGGATAATTAACGATAAATTTTAAACCTAAATTTGAATCATAAAGAACATCATCTTCTGAAAGATTTGTTTCTTTTTCGCTCCACTTTGCATCACCAGAAACTACATTATAATGTGTCCATGTTTTTGGCCCAGCATAATATTTATAATAATCAGCTAATATTTGCGTACCATACCCTTCAACAGTTATTTGACGAACAGACATAAAATCATTACCAACACGATATATCTCTAAATCACTATCTTCAGATGCATTTAAAGTATTGATAGTCATCTTAAAATTAGAACTTAGTAGGTCTAATACTCTAGCATTTGGATCAACATCTGGATTAGGATCTATATTTGTGTCTGAGTCTGGTTTAGGAGGGACTGTGCCCTTAACATAACCACATACAGAACAAACATTACTACCTTCTTCATAAATGTGTTTACCTTTATCAAATACTACTTTACAACCAGTTACGATCACGGATGCCAATGCTCATCAGTTGAAAATTGCCACTCTTCACTAACAATATGCGTATCATGAGAAATTGCCCCATCATCTTTACAAGCCATTAAAAGAAATGTAAAACTAAAAACAATTAATAATAAAACTGTCTTACTAATTTTTCTAAGCATCATAATCATTCCTACTCTATTTATATTATATAATATTCACCTATAAAATGCAATATCATAATAAAATGCTTACAATTTGCTTTAAACATATTTAGCTTAATGATATCATCTTGAAAAAATAAGTGAAATATTGTATAATATAAACTATAAAGGAGCAAAAAAATGAGAAAAGCTATTATACTATTTATATTAATATTATTATT
>DAOSSK010000021.1:0-10934 GCA_035377365.1 Bacilli bacterium | reverse complement strand
TCACCAACTACTAAAATATAAAATTTAATCATACATTAAACCTAAATAAAATTACATCGCCATCTTGCACTAAATATTCTCGTCCTTCTGAGCGTAATTTACCAGCTTCTTTTACTTTCGCAACTGTTCCATATTTTTCTAGTTCACTAAAAGAATAAACTTCAGCTCTAATAAAACCACGTTCAAAATCTGTATGAATTATTCCCGCACATTCAGGCGCCTTCATTCCTTTTTTAAAAGTCCAAGCTCTACATTCATCAGGACCAGTTGTAAGAAAAGTAGCTAAACCTAGTAAATCATAAGTTTCTTTTACTAGCCTATTTAAACCAAAATCTGAAAGTCCTAAATCTTGATAAAACATCATTCTTTCTTCTGCATCTAAATCAGCTAGTTCTTCTTCAATCTTTGCGCAAATCTTGATTGCTTTAGAATTGTTTTTTGAAGCAAATTCTTTTACATCTAAAACATATTGATTATCTTTAAGTATATGATTCTCATCAACATTCATCACATAAATCATTGGTTTCATTGTAAGGAAACCAAAACCTTTAATAATCTCTAGTTCTAGTTTTGTAAGATTAGCATTATTTGCAAACTTTCCTTGATCTAATTCTGCTTTGATTTTCTTTAAAGCATTATATTCAGTTGCATAATCGCTATCTTTTTCAAAATTTGCTTTCTTTTCAATTCTTGGCAATCTCTTTTCTACAACCTCTAAATCTGCAAAAATAAGTTCTAAGTTAATAGTTTCAATATCAGAAATAGGATCTACTTTCCCTGGTACATGAATAATATCAGGATTATCAAAACATCTAACTACTTGGCAGATTGCATCTACTTCTCTAATATTAGCTAGAAACTGGTTACCTAAACCTTCACCCTTACTTGCTCCTTTAACTAAACCAGCAATATCAGTAAAAGCTACAGTAGCTTTCGTAACTAATTTAGGTTTATATAAAGAAGCTAACAAATCAAGTCTAGGATCTTCAAGCTCTACAATCCCAATATTAGGAGAAATAGTCGCAAAAGGATAGTTAGCGCTTAAAACTTTTGCTTTTGTAATTGCATTAAATAATGTACTTTTACCTACATTAGGTAAACCTACAATCCCTGCCCTTAAACTCATTTTATCCTCTTTTCGCTTTAATAATAATTATTCAAAATCAATGCGGACTTCAATTATTTGACCATTACGATATACTTCAAAAACAGCAGTTGAACCCGCAACCATTGAACCTAAAATTGATCTAAACTCGTAACTCTTAACAATTTCAACACCATTAAATTTTAAAATAATATCGTCAGCTTGTAATTTACCATGAGAAAGACCAGTTTCACTTACCTCTGCAATATATATTCCACTATCAATACCTTCTGGTATCTTATCAATATATTCACTATAACTATTATTTACAATATCTCTTACAGTCATAACATTAATTCCTAAAACATAACGAACAGGTGTTTCTCCTCTTTCTAAGAAAGGAATTAACTTTTTAACTAAATTAGATGGAATCGCAAATCCCATTCCTTCAATTTCTGTACTTGCAAGTTTTAATGTATTAATACCAACTAACTTACCTTCTAAGTTAATTAAAGCACCTCCGCTATTGCCTGGGTTAATTGCAACATCGTGTTGGATATACTCAGCATCCCAATCAGAAGTACCGTCATTATCTGTATCATCAGCTAAGTAACGCTTAGCATGAGAGATAATCCCAAATGTAGCACTATTATAAAACTCATAACCTTCAGGACTACCTAAAGCAATCGCAAATTGTCCTTGTTTTAAAAGATCAGAATCAGCAAATTCTAATGGTCTTATATATTTAGGTGATGAAAAACTAATCACAGCTAAATCTACTTTATTATCTGTACCTAAAATTGTCGCATTATAGTTAGTATCTAAATCGCCATCATAAACTTGAACTTTGCTAACTTTTACTCCTTTTTCAGTTGTAACAACGTGTCTATTAGTAATCATCTTATATTCAAAATGATCTACTTTATCACTTGCTAAAAAAGCAGCAATATCTTTAGTTGTCCCATTTTTAAGATATATAGTACCTTGATAAACAACTCCAGAACCTGTGCCAATTGGTGCTCCTAAATTATGAGCTGTAATACCTAAAACAGCACCACTTGCTTTTTCACAAGCTGCTTGAATATTATTTTCTAAATCAATAATTGTAATTGTCTCTACATTATAACTTTTATTATAAATTTCGTTTGTGAAAGGATGATTAGGATTTTCAAATAAACTACATCCAGTTAAAATGAATCCTAAAAAGACCAATAATAATATTCTAAATTTCTTCATCAATACCTCCAAATAATTCTAAATAATTATTGTATATTTTTTCTTCTACTTCTTGTTTTGTTTTTCCTTTAAGCCTTGCAATCTCAGCGATTACATACTCAATATATATTGGCTTATTTATCTTTCCCCTATAAGGATGGGGTGTTAAATATGGTCCATCAGTTTCTGTAAGTAAATATTTTAAATCTATTTCCGAAACAACCTCTTTAATTGTCTTCGCATTCTTAAAAGTAACAACTCCACCAATACCAATATAGTATCCTAGTTTAATATATTCTCTTGCTAGCTCTAAACTACCAGAATAACAATGTAAAATGCCTTTTATTTTATTTTCCTTTAAAATATCAAAAGTATCTTGGTGTGCACTACGAGAATGAACAATTACTGGTAACTTAAGTTCGTTAGCAATTTTAATTTGCTTAATAAAAAGTTCTTTTTGAAAATCTTTATATTGTTCATCCCAATAATAGTCTAAACCAATCTCGCCAATTGCTATTACTTTTTCATGTTTAGCTAACTTCTTAATCCAATCTAAATTCTCAAGTTTTGTTACTTCTTGAGGATGAAGACCAATTGAGGCATATAAAAAGTCATACCTTTCAGCTAATCTAATTGCATCTAAACTAGTCTTATAATCAACCCCAGAAACAATAATACTTTTAAATCTTCCTTTAGCTTCTTCAATAATCTCATCTAAGATTTCTAAATAAGTATTATCAGCTAAATGAATATGTGTATCAACTAACAAACTTATAACCTCTAAATCTTACAAACTTCTTACTGAAGTTTTCTTTTAAAAATAAAGCAAACTTATCATAATCTCCCTCTACAAGTAATGCTCTTTGTAAAGCAATTCCTTGATCTGGAGTTAAATAAATATACACATAATCTTTTAGAAAATAGATTCGATGTAATTTATTATATTCAATAAAGTTTTTATCATCTGATAAGTCATCATATAAAGTCATACCAGTTTTAGTAAAAGCAATTGAAACATTTTGCTCAGGAAATTCTTTTTCTTTTAGATTCATTTTATGAACTCTTCTAACTAAGAAAAACAAAAATCCTAAAACAACAAAAATTAAAATCGCTGACACAATAGTTAGTAAGTATTGCTCTAAAACAATTGAAAATATTCCAAATCCAACTAAAGCAATACATAAAACAACTGGACTTACATGTAATCTTTTATGATTAAATAAGTGAAAATTAATGTATCTTTTTTGTGATTCATAATCAAGTTCATATTTAAATTTTGTCATATCATACACCTCGTATCTATTTATTATAGCATAAAATGCTTAAAATTCAAAATTATTTGTAATGCAAATTATCTAAAATTTAAAGCTTAGACCCTATAAAAACAAAATAAGGCTTAAAGCCTTATTTTGTTTATCCTAAATTAAATTATTTAGTAATCTTAGTTACTGTACCAGCAGCTACTGTTCTTCCACCTTCACGAATAGTGAATTTAGTACCTTGTTCTACAGCGATTGGGTGAATTAATGAAACGTTTAAGTTTGCATTTTCACCAGGCATAACCATTTCAACGCCAGCAGGTAAGTTAATAACTCCTGTAACGTCTGTAGTATGGAAGAAGAATTGTGGACGATAGTTTGTAAAGAACGGTGTATGTCTTCCACCTTCTTCTTTGCTTAGAACGTAAACTTCAGCTGCAAATTCAGTATGAGGGTTAACTGTCTTAGGTTTTGCAAGTACTTGTCCTCTTTCGATTTGATCTCTAGCAACACCTCTTAATAGTGCTCCTACGTTATCTCCAGCTTGAGCAAACTCTAACTGTTTTCTAAACATTTCTAGTCCTGTAATAACTGTCTTTAAAGTAGGTTTAATTCCAACGATTTCAGCTTCGTCGCCAACTCTCATTGTTCCTCTTTCAACTCTACCAGTTGCAACTGTTCCTCTACCAGTAATAGTAAATACGTCCTCTACAGGTAGTAAGAATGGTTTGTCAATATCTCTTTCAGGTGTTGGAATGTATGAGTCAACTGCAGCCATTAATTCAATAATAGCTTCTTCAGCTTTAGCATCGCCTTCCATAGCTTTTAATGCTGATCCTTTAATTACTGGAACATCGTCTCCAGGGAATTCATACTCATTAAGAGCTTCTCTAACTTCCATTTCAACTAAGTCTAATAATTCTTCATCATCTACCATATCGCATTTGTTTAGGAAAACAACGATATAAGGTACTCCTACTTGACGAGCAAGTAAGATGTGCTCTCTAGTTTGAGCCATTGGGCCATCAGTAGCAGCAACTACTAAAATAGCTCCGTCCATTTGAGCTGCACCAGTAATCATGTTCTTTACATAGTCTGCGTGACCTGGGCAGTCAACGTGTGCATAGTGTCTGTTTTCTGTTTCGTATTCGATATGAGATGAGTTGATAGTAATACCTCTTGTTTTTTCTTCTGGCGCACCATCAATCTTATCATAATCCATAGCGCTTGATAATCCCTTCTTCGCTAACACCTTTGTGATTGCTGAAGTAAGAGTAGTTTTTCCGTGGTCTACGTGACCAATTGTACCAACGTTAACGTGTGGTTTTGTACGTACAAATTTAGCTTTTGCCATTATAATTCCTCCTATTAATTCTCTTATATTTTATAATATTTTCACATAAATTTCAAGTAATTTATGTCTTTTAAGCTATTCTTTTTGCAATTATTTCCTCTTGGATAGCAAGAGGAACACGATCGTAATGACTAAATTGCATTGTATAGTTACCTCTTCCTTGCGTATTGCTACGTAAAGATGTTGCATAACCGAACATTGAAGATAAAGGTACCTCAGCCTTAAGACCTTGAACATTTCCTCTCATCTCTTGGCTAACAATATTTCCTCTTCTTCCAATTAAGTCACCGATGACATTTCCTAAATACTCATCTGGAACTATTACTTCCACATTCATAATTGGCTCTAAAATTACTGGTTTACACTTATTCTTAGTTTCTCTAAAAGCATAGTTTGCAGCTACTTCAAAAGCAATTTGACTTGAGTCTACTTCATGGTATGAACCATAATATAAAGTTGCTTTTAAGTCAATTGTAGGATAGCCTGCTAAAACTCCACTTTCCATCGAAGTTTGTAAGCCTTTATCAACTGATGGAATATATTCTTTTGGTACAACTCCACCTACAATTGCATTTACAAACTCATAACCTTTACCTGGATTAGGCTCAAAACGAATATGAACATCTCCATATTGTCCTCTACCACCAGATTGACGAACAAACTTTCCTTGGATTTCTGCTGGTTGTGTAATCGTCTCACGATATGATACTTGAGGAGCACCTACATTGGCATCAACGTTAAATTCTCTTCTTAATCTATCAACGATAATGTCTAAGTGTAACTCACCCATACCAGCAATAATTGTTTGTCCTGTTTCTTTGTTTGAATAAGTTTTAAATGTTGGGTCTTCTTCTGCTAACTTCATTAATGCAGTACCCATTTTATCTTGATCTTGTTTTGTTTTTGGTTCAATTGCAACTGAGATAACTGGTTCTGGGAAAATAATATTTTCCAAAATAATTTCTCTCTTTTCTGAACACAAAGTATCTCCAGTAGTTGTATTCTTTAACCCAACAATCGCCGCAATCTCACCTGAATAAACTTCAGTAATCTCACTACGTGAATTAGAATGCATTAGTAAGATTCTTCCAATTCTTTCTTTTTGCTCTCTAGATGCATTATAAACATAAGTTCCTGCTTTTAAAACACCCGAATATACTCTAATGTAAGTTAGTTTCCCTACATAAGGATCAGTTACAACTTTAAACGCTAAAGCTGCAAAGTGAGCATCATCTGCTGGTAAAATTTCTAATTCTTTGTTATCACTTACTCTTACAGCTTTAATCGCAGGTACATCATCTGGAGCAGGTAAGTAATCAATAATTGCATCAAGTAATAACTTAATACCTTTATTCTTAAATGCTGTTCCACATAACACCGGGAAAAATTCAACTGATAAAGTAGCTTTTCTAATTGCTTGTTTTAATAACTCAGGAGTAATTTCTTCTCCCTCTAAATAAGTCATCATTAATTCTTCATCATAATCAGCTACAGTTGCAATTAATTCTTCTCTTTTTTCACTAACCTTAGTAATTAAATCAGCGGGAATTTCAATTTCTTTACAAGTCTCATCAATATCACCTTGATAAGTGTATGCTTTCATTGTAACTAAATCTACAATTCCGCTAAAGAACATTTCAGCTCCAATTGGCCATTGTATCGCACAAGCTTTAGCTCCTAATCTACTAGCAATTGTACTAATTGAATATTCAAAGTTAGCACCTGTTTTATCCATTTTATTCGCAAATACTAATCTTGGAACATTATATTCAGTAGCTTGTCTCCAAACTGTTTCTGTTTGCGGTTCAACACCTGCTTGAGCATCAAGTACAGTAATCGCACCATCTAGTACTCTTAAAGATCTAGACACTTCTACTGTAAAATCTACGTGTCCTGGAGTATCGATTAAATTATAACGATAACCATTCCAGTAAGCTGTAGTAGCAGCTGATGTAATAGTGATACCTCTTTCTTGTTCTTGAACCATCCAGTCCATTGTAGCTGAACCATCATGAGTTTCACCAACTTTATGTATTTTTCCTGTATGATAGAGTATTCTTTCAGATAATGTAGTCTTACCGGCATCTATATGAGCCATAATTCCAATATTTCTTAATTTATGTAATGCTACGTCTCTTCCCATAGTATTCTACCATTGATAGTGAGCAAAGGCTTTGTTTGCTTCAGCCATTCTATGTACATCATCTCTTCTCTTAACTGATGCACCTTGACCGTTTGCAGCATCCATAATCTCCGCAGCTAATCTTTCTTCCATTGTCTTTTCTCTTCTTAGACGAGAATATTGAGTTAGCCAACGAAGACAAAGAGTAATTTTACGCTCAGGTCTAACCTCACAAGGAACTTGGTAGTTAGCACCTCCAATTCTTCTAGCTCTAACCTCAAGTTCTGGAGTAATATTTGTAAGTGCATCATTGAAAACATCTAAAGCTGGTCTTCCAGTTTGTTTTTCAACTCTCGCAAACGCACCATAAATTATATCTTGAGCAACTCCTTTTTTACCATCTTTCATTACATTATTAATTAATCTAGTAACAACTGGTGAATTATATATCGGATCAGGTAAAACCTTTCTCTTTGGTACATGTCCTTTTCTTGGCATGTTATTCCTCCTTTCATTTATATTATTTTATTTTAATTATTTAGGTTTTTTAACGCCATATTTACTACGTCCTTGTTTACGGCCTTCAACACCTGTAGTGTCTAATGTGCCTCTAACGATATGGTAACGTACACCTGGTAAGTCTTTAACTCTACCACCTCTGATTAATACAACACTGTGTTCTTGTAATCTATGTCCTTCACCTGGAATATAAGCGTTCACTTCAATTCCGTTTGAAAGTCTAACTCTCGCATACTTACGAATAGCTGAGTTAGGTTTCTTAGGAGTTAAAGTTCCAACTCTTGTACATACGCCTCTTTTTTGAGGTGAATTAACATTAGTGTACTTTTTCTTTAACGCGTTATAGTTAATACCTAAAGAAACTGATTTACTCTTCTTCTCTTTAGCCTTTCTTGGCTTTCTAATGATTTGATTTACAGTAGGCATTCTTTCTCCTTTCTGCCACATTACCGGGCGTTTCATTTTGTCATTTTATATAGGCCCTCTTAAGGCCTACTCAAAACCTCTATTATTTTACCAAATATTTCAATAAATGTCAAGAATTAAATATGTATATTTAAATAAATTTTATGTAAAAAGGTCAGTTGCCTGACCTTTAATTTATTTTAATTTCATAAAAAGCTTAAAAGTAATTTTATTTAATCTCTTTTACTATTTTTCATTTATCACTTTAGTTATTAAAACATAAAAATAACCTTTATTTTTATTTCCTTTTTCATCTACATATTTATAAGAACTGTATTTCTTCCACTCCATTTTATATTCGCCTTTAAGAGTGAATAATGTTGGGATTTCTTTTTCAATTAGTAAACTATTATCCCCAGTCCAGTTTATTATACCAGTTTTAATACTTTGATCTTCTAAAGAAAACCCATCGGCATCTAAAATTGAATCAAGTTTTTTAAGATAAGTATCATCATTGGTAAGAAAAATAGTATATCCTTCTTTAGTATGAGAAATTTTTAAGATTTTTTCCATTTGAAAAATACCATAAATATAGTTATATGCTTCAAATTTATGATTACCTTCGTTTGGAAGACTATAATTAACTCTGTGATGTTTTATGTTGGCTGCTTTTGTTTTATATTCAAGCTTAATTGGAACTGACATTTTGTTATTTACTGAAACAGTAAACTCAACTGCTCTAATTATTTCTTCGTCTCCAGGTCTTTTATATCTATCATATGAAGATATAAGAGTATGTTCAGATTTTGGGAATAACTTATTAATTGCATAAAAAAAGTTAATAAAGAAATCCCCAAAGTCTTCAAAAAGGGGATTTCTTTTTCTCAGTACTTTAATAACTTTATTTATATCAAAATTAACTTTAATAGATTTATCTTTATCTTCTTTTCCTACTAAGTAAATTCTTGGCTTTTGTTTTTTATCGTTCATTTAATATCCTTTCGTTTAATTTGGTATAGGGGTTCCGTCTTGATCATAATGCCATTCTCCAGCCCAATATACTTTTACATTTGGGGATTTCCAGCCAAATACCCATCCTACTAGTTCATTTGGAGTTTCTGAAAATATTGGATTTTCATTTTTCAATTCAAAAGCATCTTTCTCAATAACTGTTACATTAGATGGGATAATAATATTTTTTAATTTGTTGCAATTGTAAAAAGCAGAATTGCCAATTCTTGTGACACTTTTTGGAATAACGAAATCTTCTAAATTAGTGCACCTATCAAAAGTATAATCTCCTATTTCGGTAAGGCCTTCTGGAAAGTTTACTTGTTTTAAACTATAACACCACATAAACGCTGCTCTTTCAATCTTTCCAATACTTTTTGGAATTTGAACAATTTCTAAACTTGTACATAAATAGAAAGCCGAACGACCAATGTTTTCAACACCCTCCTCAATGTTGACTTCTTTTAACTTAGTACAATTTCTAAATGCGGCATATCCTATGCTTTTGATATTTTTAGGGATTTTTAAACTAGTTAACATGTCACAAAAAGCAAAAGCCCTTTTCCCAATTGTTTTAACTTTTTTAGGGATTTTTAACTCAAGTAACGTCTTACACCATTCGAAAGCTCCTTCTTCAATAGTAATTAAGCCTTTAGGAAGCTTTACTTTGCGCAAACTAACACAAAAGTAAAAGCACTTCTTACTAATACTCTTTACACCTTCTGGAATATCAATCCATGGCACACTATAGCATCCCGAAAAAGCTTCTTCTTCAATGTTTGTAATCCCTTCAGGTAAAATGATGTGCTTTAAGCTTTGACAATCTTTAAATGCCTTTTTACCTATAATTTTTAGGCCATCAGGAAGAACAACACTCTCCAAACTCTCGCAATTTTGAAAAAGACCATAACTCAAAACTGTAACATTATCTGGAATAATAATTGTTTCCAAATTCTTACATTTATAGAAAGCATTTGCTCCTATACTAACAATGCTATGTGGTAAAGATATCATTTGTAAATTCTCACAATCGCAAAAGGCTTCTTTTCCAATACTAAGAACACTATCTGGAATTCTAATGCTTTCAATTTGTTTAGCCCCTCTAAAAGCAAAATCCCCTATCGCTACAACAGGGAAACCATCAATCTCACGGGGTACAACTACTTCTTCCTCATCACCTAAATATTTAGTGATACAAACTCGATCATCGTTGATTAAATAATTAAACTTCACATTCACTCTCCTTTCGAAATTTATTTATAATCAAAATTGTGATTAAGTATATTAACCTCCTTATTGTTTTGCATTATAGCAAATTTTAATAATAAAGTAAATAGAAATCGTAAAACAATATTAAATAAAAATACAAAAAAATGAGTTTATATTTTATAAACTCATTTAATATTTATCACTTCTATTTACTAAACATATAACCCTGTACAACCTTCTCGCGTCTTTTCATTTCAGGAAGTTTAAGATCATAATTAATACACTCAATTGAAAACCAGTCTTTAGGAGGTAACAAAGAATCATCTATTCTTAACCTTACACCATTGTTCTTTATTTCAAATGCTTGAATTAAATATGGTTCTGCTTCTCCTGGTGACCAAGCTAGTGACACAAACACGCTATAATAATTATGCTGTTTAACTAATTCTAAAGCTAATTCTCTAGCTCTAAATGCACCACAAACATCAACTTTGAAAGAATCCTTTCCCGAAATTGCCCCTCCTCCAATTGGAATGTCTGGTCCATAAAAATCTAAACATAACTTTTTACCAGATAATCCACTATCTCCTATTGGGCCTCCCTTCACAAAATCACCTGCTCCATTTAAATAAAAATTTAAATTAGAAATTTTTGATAAAGAATTAAAACCCAAAGTGTTTAACTCTTCTAAAATCTTGTCAATTACACTCTTCATCATAGCATACATTTCTCTAAAGCTTTTCCTTCTATTATGAT
>DAOSSK010000020.1:0-11122 GCA_035377365.1 Bacilli bacterium | reverse complement strand
CACTCAATTTAAAGAGTGCTTTTCCTTCTTTTAGAACATTTTTGTTCTTTTTTTTAGTTTTAGATCTAGAGCCTATTTAGCTTTTTCGTCTCCATCTGCAGCGCCAGCTTTTTTAGCTTTGATTTCTTTTACTTGTTTTTTGTCATAGTATCCACAATGAGGACACACTACATGTGATCTCATCATTTCACCACATTCAGGACAAGCAATAAGAGCTGGGTTCTTTAAAGCATGATGGCTACGGCGCTTACGCTTTCTAGTCTTTGAAACTCGATTTTGTTGAGCAATTGCTCCCATGTTTTTTCACCTCTATCTCTAATTTTAAAGTTAATTAGTCACTATTACTAACTCGCATTGGTTTATGTAAAATAATATTAATCCAAACGAGTTCATCTAAATCTAAAGTGTTTTTCTCAATAAAGTAAATATCTTCATCAGCATTCATTTGCGCATCGCAAATTTCTTCACATTCTAAATCAATTGGATAATCGATTTCCTCTAAGGTAACAGCATCTTCTAAGACTAAAATTCCTTTGATTGTGAAAAGAATTTCGAACCTATTAAAAGAAATTTCCTTAAGCGTACCCTCAACATGCAAAGACTTAATATCCAAAATATCATGAGTCTCTAAAGTTCTTGCTTTTAAATTTGGCTCATAGGAGAACTCATGAACTTCATTATTGAATTTCTTCAACTGTTGTAAAGACCATTTCATAGTATCCCTCTTAACTTTAATACTTATAAATTATACTATATTTTTATTCAATTGTCAATAAGATTAAACTATTAAAAAACTACTATTAAATAGTAGTTTTAATTAATGTCAATATTATATGCATTCAGAATACGAATGTTTTTACCAACAATACTCGTATAATCAGCTTCTGCAGGTGGTTCAGTTAAAGTTACAATAAACTTAACAATAACAGGATCACCATTTAAAACAATTGTTTCAGGCGCTATGATTTCAACATTTACTAAATTAGAATATTCGACAGCCCCATCTATAATAGCAGTACTGATAATATTTAATCGGCCTTCTTTAGTAATACCATGATTATCATCTTTTTCTTTCCAAGAAACAGCAACTGTAAATTCTGCTTTTTCTACAATTTCTCTACCATGACTAAAGCTTAAGTCTTTATAACCAACTGGAACTAATGCCTTATCTTCTAATGTATCTAATTCATTTAGATCAATAATTGTATCAATAGTTTTAGCTTCACCAATTACAACTCCACCTGAATTACCACTACTACCACCCGGCTTATTAATCAAACCTTTTCCCCCATACATATCAGAGAATAGCATTAAATAAAATATAACAAAGGCAAGAAGAACTAATAAAATTAGTAAAAAAATACAATAAGCTAAAAATCTTCTTTTTTTGTCATCTTCTTTTCGAATTCTGATCATATTATATAATCTCCTTTTCTATTTCATCTTGAATTACATCAATAATTTCTGCGCGACCAATTTTCTTAAATGATGATGTATAAATAATACTTTCATCAGTTAAGTTTAATTTTTTCCTAATTTGTTTTTTGGCTTTTTCTAGACTGCTATGATTTACTTTATCTGATTTTGTAGCAACAACCATAATTGGTAGCTCTAAATAAAGTAAATATTCAAACATCAAAAGATCATCATTAGTTGGACCTACTTTAGTATCAACAAGTAAAAAGGCAACTTTAATATTGGGATTATCAGTTAAATAATCTTCTAAATATTTTCCAAATCTTTCTTTGTCTTCTTTGCTTCGTCTAGCATAGCCATAACCAGGTACATCTACCAAGTAAAAACTATCATCAATATTATAAAAATTGATTGTAACAGTTTTACCAGGCAAAGTCGATGTCTTAGCAAGCATCTTTCTATTAGTAATTAAGTTAATTAAACTCGACTTACCTACGTTACTTCTTCCCAAAAAAACAATTTCGGGTCTATTATTATTGTTTGGACTATGCTTTCTACTTACAATACTTGTAACATATTCACATTTTTCAAACATTTTTCCTCCAAAGCAAAGTCCCCTGTAACAGGGACTTTTAGGTAATTATTCTATAAGCCTTGTTCTGTACTTCATTTAAGAAGCGGTAATCATTTATCTCTAATAAATTAGCCTTAAATGAATTGAATTATCATTTAAAGTTCCCCTACCAAATTTGGGTTTCTAGCTTGAGGGGTTTACCCGTTCCACTTTATCATTTCTAATAAATTCGTCACTGTCGCACTTTATGATTTTAACCATATTCTAAAACTTAGGTTAATTAATCGCCGTTACTATTTATTAAATAGCACCCTAACTTATGTTTTTGTTAGGCTCAAACACTACAGCATCTCAGCTGTGCTAGCAAGGACTTTCCTAACAATTATTAAAATAATTGCTCGATTACCCGAATTTTTACCTCTAATAGTATATCACTGTTATTCTTAAAAAGCAAGTAAATAATTAATAATAATGTTAGCAGCTTCTAATTGTGCACTTATCTCTTCTATCATTCCAGATAAAATAAAGAAGCCATAGATAAAACCAAGCACAGAGCGAACAATAACAATAATGCCTAATGTTTTAGCAGTTTTCGCATTACTAGCATTTGGCTTTTTAGAAAATACAATAGCTAAAATTCCTAAAATCATTGATCCTAAAATTAAACCTACAATACCCAAAACTAAAGCAGTGTTGTTTTGCTTTACTGGTTCATCTACTACTTCTATATTTTCCTTTTCAACTTTCTCACCACAAATCCCACAATAATAATCATTAGGACCTAAAGGGCTATCACATTTTTTACAATTCATAATTTTCTCTCCTTTTCTGTAATTAAATGTTTTTATTTCTATTATGAACAGAGTATTTATAATCTTAATACTCCGATTAAAATAGCAAATCTTTTAAATAAAACTTATAGTTAATTTAATATTAATAATATAATGTTTTAATTGAAACAAATCTTTATAAAAACTTTTGCTTTATATTACTATAATTTACATCCTTCTTCTTGAAAATTAATTGCTAAACAAAGAAGCAATTACCATCACAAGATTTAGTCCCCATAGTAAAATCGCTATAACTCCAAAAACTTTAGCAGCTGATTTTGCAGCTGTATTTGGGTCTTTAGATTTAGTTATCGCAACTATTCCTAAGGCTAAAGGAGTTGGCAAGTAAATTGCTGAAATAGCAATGACAAAAGGTAACTCATATCCCACTACTGATTCAGTTGCAACTTTTATTGCAACTCCAATAAGCAATACTAAATAAATAAACGGAAAAATTAATGGTAAAATTGATCCAATAATTCCGCAAATTAATGCTGTTTTACTTTTATTAACTGGTTTATTTTCAATATTAAAGGTTTCATCTTTTTCTATCTTTTCACCACAATTAAAGCAAAACAGTGCATCTTCTCTAACTTCGGTCCCACACTTTTTGCAATTCATAATTTTCACCTAAATTATTTATTTAAAAAATAATTTAAATAAATTAATAAAATATCCAGGATTACGATACGCATCGCGCAAATCATATAATAACTTAATTATATTAAAGAATAAAACAATCGAGTAAGTTCCACCTATAACTATAGCAGCAATTCCAAAACCTAAAGCTACTTTGCCATAAACAGCTCCCTCTTCCTTTGATTTTTTAACTGCTACAGTTCCTAGTACTAAAACAGCTGGTGCTGCAAATAACACAACATCCATAATAGTTTCCATTCCAACACGATCTATCATAAAGAAAAGTAAGTCAAAAAATACTACAATTATGTAAATAGCTACTGGCAAAGCGATTCCTATAATTCCACAAATAAATGCAGTCTTGTTTTTCTTCTTTGGTTCATCTACTTGTCTTAAAACAATTTTCACTTCTGAAGCAACAGGTTCTCCACAATTGCTACAAAATAAATCTGTTTCTTGCATTTCATTCCCACATTTTTTACATTTCATAATATCACTCCTTTTCTAAAAATATATCTTCAAATATTTAAATTCAGTTATTAAATAAGAATATAATATGAAAATATATAAACAATAAATACATAAGTTAATATTGCACCTTCTTTAATACCAAAAAGTGATAAAATAAGAACAAGATTTCTAAAACGAATATTCTTATACTTTATTCGTAATATTAAAGCAGTTATACTAAATGATAATACAATTAGTCCAAGTGAACAAAGAATAGTTATTAAAAATATTATTGAACAGTTTTGAAACATCCCAAACAATTCGTCTAAAACACTTCCTCTAATTACAAAATCAAGAGGAAAAAGAAAAGCTAAAGAAGCAAATATAAGTGCAATTTTACCTATTTGATCATTTTTTTCATTTATTTTAGATATTATTTCTAAATTAGATTTAATTCCTTCTCCACAAACCTCGCAACAAAGATCATTCATTGCAACTTTACAGCCACAATTTCTACAGTACATTTTAATCTCCTTATGCACCTATATTTTATCATCATTCCGATTTTGAAGCAATCTTTTTTTGTACCCATAGCCAGCACCAAAATAAAAAACTCTAAAGCTATTACTTTAGAGTTGTTTTTAATTTAAATTATTTGTCTTTTTTGGGAAATCTACGTGGTGGACGATCTTTTTTAACTTCTTCTTTGCCTTTATTAGGGTTTTCAATAGTATCTTTTCTAGATAAATCAATTCTACCTTTTTCGTCAATACCAATTACCTTAACAGCTATTTGATCACCAATTGCAAGTACATCTTCAACTTTCGCAACTTTTTCATGGGCAATTTTTGAAATATGAAGTAAGCCTTCACAGCCTTCCCATAGTCTTAAAAACGCACCATAACTTTCAATTCTAATTACTGTACCTTCATAGATTTGTCCTACTTCAGCTTCGCGAACGATATTTTCAATAATTTCAATTGCCTTATCAATCCACTCATATTCTTGATGCATTACAAATACTCTACCATCTTGTTCGATATCAATCTTAACATTATTAGTTTTTTCAATAATTTCGTTAATTACTTTTCCACCAGATCCAATAACATCTTTAATCTTATCTGGATTAATTCTAATCATTTTAACTTTAGGTGCATAAGGGCTTAACTCTTTACGAGGCTCACTAATAGTTCCAAGCATATGTTTTAAAATTTCTAAACGGCCTTTTTTAGCTTGTGCTAAAGCTTCTTTTAGAATTTCAGTAGTTACACCTGAAATTTTAATATCCATTTGTAAAGCAGTAATGCCATCTTTAGTACCTGCAACTTTAAAGTCCATATCACCAAAATGATCTTCCATACCTTGAATATCAGTTAAAATTGTATAGTCTTTGCCATCCATAATTAATCCCATAGCGATACCAGCAACAGGTGCTTTAATTGGTACACCAGCATCCATTAAAGCCATTGTTCCTGCACAAATAGATGCTTGTGATGATGAACCATTTGACTCAAAGATTTCACTTACAACTCTAATAGTATAAGGAAAAGTATCTTCATCTGGAATGATGTTCATTAAAGCTTTTTCTCCTAAAGCTCCATGACCAATTTCTCTTCTTCCAGGTCCACCATAACGACCAGTTTCACCAACGCTAAATTGAGGGAAGTTATATTGAAGCATAAACCTCTTAGATTCTTCACTAGTTAAACCATCAATAATTTGGCTTTCAGCTAAACTTCCTAATGTAACTGTTGTGAAAGCTTGAGTTTGGCCTCTTGTAAATAAAGCAGATCCATGTGGTCTTGCAACAACATGAACTCTTGATGATAAAGGTCTAATTTCATCAGTTTTTCTACCATCAGGCCTAATCTTTTCTTTAGTAATTAGTCTTCTTACCTCACCTGATACAATATTTTCACATGCTTCTTTAGCAACTTTTTCAGCTTCTTCTTTTGCTTCTACAGTGTCAGCTAATGATACAAAGTAATCTACAGTTTGCTTTGTTAACTCATCAATTTTAGCTGCTCTTTCTTGCTTTTCTACAATCGATACAGCTTTTCTTAATTCCTTACCGATAAATTTTTCAATTTTAGCTACTGATTCTTCACTAATTAAGTCTAAGAAAACTTCAGCTTTCTTTAATCCAACTTCTCTAACAACTTCTTCTTGGAATTTAACTAATCTTTTAATCTCTTCATGACCAAAAAGTAAAGCTTCAAGCATTACATCTTCAGAAATGTTTTTTGAACTAGCTTCTACCATATTAATAGCATCTTTAGTACCAGCAATACTTAAAGCAAGTTCAGATTTAGCCTGTTCTTCTTCAGTTGGATTGATAATAAATTTACCATCAACTAATCCAACTTCAACGCCAGCAATTGGTCCATTAAATGGAATATCAGAAATCATTAATGCTAAAGATGATCCTAGCATTGCAGTCATCGCAGGTGAATTATCTGGTTCACTACTTAAAACGATATTAATAATTTGCACTTCATCCTTAAATCCTTCAGGAAATAAAGGTCTTATTGGACGATCAATTAAACGAGCATTTAATGTTTCAACTTCTGATGCTCTTCCTTCTCTTCTTAAAAATCCACCAGGTATTTTACCAGCTGCATATAGTTTTTCTTGATAAACAACAGTTAATGGGAAAAATCCAGCATTAAAACCTTCGCTATTATGAACTACCGCTGTTAGAACAGTTGTATCACCAAAATGTGTAACTACAGCTCCATTTGCTTGTTTAGCCATTTCACCTGTTTCAACAACAATCGTTCTACTTCCTTGTTTAAATTCAAATGTTTTTTTCATATTTATATTCTCTCCTTATTTTACATTAAAAAAGGGTAAATTTAATTACCCCAAATTTTATTTTCTTAAATTTAGTTTTACTAAAACTTCACGGTAACTGTTTAGGTTTGTTCTCTTCAAATAATCTAAAAGATTTCTTCTATGACCAACTTTTTTAAGTAAGCCACGATTAGAATGATGATCTTTTGGATGAATTGCGAAATGTTCGTTTAAACGATTAATTTCAGCCGTTAAAATCGCAATTTGTACTTCTACAGAACCAGTATCATTTTCGTCTTTACCAAATTCTTTAACTAATTTAGCTTTTTCTTCTTTTGAAATACAAGACATTTTTTACCTCCTTATTTAATTAACTCAAATAAACCAAGTAAAACGTTGGAGTATCGTTATACCTAGTCTAATGATAATATATTATAACATATTTTATTAATTTTGTAAAGATATTTATAAAGATAAAACTAATTTATAAACAAATTCGCTACTATTAATTATTGCTTGTTCTAAATTCAAATTGTACTCTTTCCAATTAGTTTCCGGAACCAAATCAGATATTGCCCTTATAGCTACAAATGGAATATCTAATAAATAAGCTGCATGAGCAAAAGCGGTACTTTCCATATCAAAAATTGAAATATCATAGTGACTAAAATGCTGATCAATAATAGCTTTAACTTTTGGATAATTATCTTTATCTACAAAAGTATCACTAGTATAACAACTTACAAATTTATAGTTTTCCTTAGGAAAATTATCTTTAATTGTTTTCTTTAATTTGTTATTTAATTCAAAATATCTTGGGCTTTTACTCATTTGGCCATAAAAATACTCATGTTTCGGTAATTCTACATCGCCATAAAAGTATTTATCAACTACGACCAGATCAAATAAATTCACCTTACCTGATACCCCACCACAAACACCTAAATTGATTATATAATCAACTTCACATTGACTTAATAGAATTCCAATCAAAAGCCCAGCATTAGTTTTACCAACACCACTTTTTACTAAGACAACCTTTTTATTGCCAATATCTCCATAATGAAATTCAAAATGATAAACCTCTTCAGTCCACGAATTTTTCATCTTCTTTTTCAAATAATCAATTTCTTCCTGCATCGCACCAATAATTGCAATCATCATCTACTTCCTTTCTAAAATGGCTTTAGTTCTTTTAATATCTTCATTAATTTGTTTCAATAATTCTTCTTTTGATGAGTAAGTTTTCTCATCTCTTAAGAATTCAATAAATTCTACTTTAATTTGCTCACCATAAATCACTTTATCAAAATCAAACAAATGCACTTCTACTCTTGCCTTTTCTTGATAATTAAAACTTGGATTATGACCCACGTTACAAATTGCTTGATACTTATTTCCACCATAACTAACAATAACAGCATAAACACCAAATTTAAGGCTATAAAATGAAGAATCAAGGCTAATATTAGCAGTTTTAAAACCTAAGGTAGTTCCTATCTGACTTCCTTTACTTACTGTCCCAATAATATAATAATTTCTTCCCAATAAATAGTTAGCTTTACCAACCTTACCTTCTTCTAAATATTGTCTAATTAAATTAGAACCAACTTTAATTTCTTCATATTTAATTTCATCAATTACTTCTAAATTGTATTTTCTTTTCAAAGTTTCTGTGCTACCAGAAGCAAACTTGCCATAGTGATAATCAAAACCAACAATTATTTTCTTGATATTTAGTTTATCTAAAAACAACTCTTCGAATTTTTCATAATCTAAACTAGCAACTTCTTTAGAAAACTTAATTACGATTAGATAATCTAAACCTAAATCAGCTAAAATATCTTTTTTTTCTTTTAAAGGAGTTAAATAACCTTCTTTTTTTCTTTTACCTAAAACATAATCAGGGTGTGGATCAAAAGTAACTACAGCAGATGAAACATTTAGTGCTTTTGCATCATCAATAACTTTATTTATAATATACATATGTGCAAAATGTAGGCCATCAAATTGACCCATACCTAAAACGATTGGTTTTTCAAGTTCAATTTTGCTTTCTAAACTAATTTTAATTACCTTCATTATCCCAAATCCTTCTTGCTTTATATAAGCCATTATCTTTTTCGTAAATACCAACTAACTGGTTATTATATTTTAAAACAACTATTTCATCTTCTAATTTTAAATTAATTTTTCTACCATGTTTTACTATATCATATTCATCAGTTGCTAGATTATATTGTTTATAATCTTTTAAAGCATCTAAATTAGAAATAATTCTTAAGTTATCACAATCTAAATCCTCTACTTTATAAGCATCTTTTAGATCAAAACCGCTAATTTTAGTTCTACATAAATTCCTAACCGTAGCAGGATAATTTAACTTTTTACCTAAATCATTAACTAAACTTCGAATATAAGTTCCCTTAGAGACAGTTGTTAGAAAAGAAAAAATAGCTTTATTATCTTGATAGATAACATCTCCAACTCTTTCAATACTTTTAATTTCAACTAATCTTTGAGGTAATTCAACATCTTCTCCGCGTCTTGCTTTTTTATAAAGCTTTTCTCCATCTTGGGAGATAGCAGAAAAAATAGGTGCTTCTTGCATATATTCACCTAAAAAACTATTTAAAATATCATCAATATTTAGCTCTTCTTTTACCTCTTTTTCAGAGATTATTTCCCCATCCAAATCATAAGAATTAGTACCAATTCCAACTATAACTTCTACTAAATACTCTTTATCTAAGTTAAGTAAATAATCAGAAAGTTTAGTTGCTGAGTTTATCAAGACAACTAAAAGACCAGTCGCTAATGGATCTAAAGTACCAGCATGACCGATTTTCTTTATATTTAATTTTTTTCTTACTCTTTGAATTTCTTGAAAAGATGAAATTCCTTTTTCTTTATTAATTAAAATAATTCCTGATTTTGTTTTCATATAATTTATTATATCACAAACAGAACTTAAAAAAAAGACCAAAAGGTCGCTTTTGGTCTTTCGTTTATTAATAAATTTCTTTTATTAAATCCTCTAAATTTGCATACATGTTTTCAACAACTAACGCAAATTGTAAATGGGCATTATTTAAGATGCGTGAGTAAGTAATTGAAGGTGTAAATTTATACTCTAGCTCTACTACACAACTATCAATTACATCACCAACTTCACTCTTTAAAACACTTAAGGCACCATCAGTAAACTGATACTGATGTCCATTAATTTTAATCGGTGCTTTACCATAATTTGAAATATTATTTGTATCACGATAATTGATTGTAAAACTAAATGAATCTGCACTTTCAGTGCATTTTATGCCCCTGAGTTCTGGTTTAACATAAGCAGTTTGAACAAACCCTTTTGCTTCTAGCCCTAAGTTTAAACCATTTGAATCTTCATACGATAAAGAATACTCATATTCAGTTCCTGGTTGAAGACGTTCAAATGTAGCTTTACCATCAATAACTTCTTTTCTTTCATTGTTTAAAGAAACATATAGTTTATTTATATCGTGATCTGCATTATCCTCTAAATTGAATTGAAGATCTAGTTTTCTAACATCAGGTTTAGATGAAATTTCAATTTGAGGTCTTTTAACTGCAATTAAAATACAGTTTCCATCAGTTCGTTCCCAACCATCAGAAGGATTATTCTTACATGTTAGACTACCATCTGGCTCACGAAGAATCATTGTAACTGAACCACCACCATCTAAGTTATAACCACGAACACAACCATATCTTCTTAAAATTGCTCCCATTTCATAACCATCTAGACCATGTCTTCCTTCAAAAGCATTACGTCCATCTACAACAATAAAACAATTTGTACCATCTGGTTTTACACCAATAAATGCACGTGGGAAACGTTGTCCCGGCTCAAATCCTAAAGATTCGCCATTTTCCATAACTCTAGCTCCAAATAAGCTTAAAGCATTATCAACATAAGCAAACTGTCCACTATAAACTCTTTGAACTCTTATCTTAACACCAACTGCTAAAGCTGCATGTAAATCTTCATTCATTGTACAAATAGCAAATTGTTCTCTTTGCATAGTAGATAAACTACTTTTATCAGTTGTACTAATAATACCTTTACCATAAAAGTCACCAGAAGTATCATTTGGAAGCCAAATTTCAGCACTTGCTACACCATAAAAGTAAGCATCAGAATTTATTTCTTGCGGATAAAAAGTATAAGCATTTGGCTGATTAGTAAATACACCATAATAAATACTTGATTCTCCTGCACCAGGAGCTTTATTATGTTTTTGAATATTATGTCTAGCAATAATATTATCATTTTCATCATATATATCAACTACAGTGATTAATGAACTATTAACTTGAGAAGCATCAAGATAATCAAATGTACTAATATCTTGTCTCCCATCTCTAATAAATCTCATAACTCCCC
>DAOSSK010000019.1:0-11382 GCA_035377365.1 Bacilli bacterium | reverse complement strand
GAAGGAATGAAATATATAAAAGAGTTACTTGTAAATGACGATCCATTTGTTGTGAGATTAGGGATAGTTTTTCTAAAATGTTATTATTGCAATGATAAATATTATAAAGAAGCAGTAGAGTTAATTATGAATACTAAATTGGAACACTACTATGTGAAGATGGCTAAAGCTTGGGCTTTATGTGAATTTTATATTTATAACAAAGAAACTAAAAACTATTTTAAAGATTTAGACCAAGAAACCTATAAAATGACTAAACAAAAAATAAAAGATTCGTATAGAATCTTTAAAGAAGATAAAGAAATACCTATTTAAATATAGGTATTTTTTGTAAACGATTTTTATTTTAAATAATTAGCACTTAATGCTTGACATTGCTAATTTTTGTGGTATAATATAAATAGTAATAAAAAGGAGGAGGAAATGCTTGAAGGAAGATTAAGAGAAGTATTGAAGGCGATTGTGGAAGAATATGTAAGAACTAATGAACCAGTTGGATCAGTTTCTTTAATTAACAATGAAAAATATGATCTTGACGTTTCTAGTGCTACAATTCGTAATGATATGGCATTATTAGAAAATATGGGTTTAATCATGAAGACTCATACTTCAAGTGGTCGTGTTCCATCTGAGGCCGGATATCGTGAATATGTAAGTAATTTACTTGAAGATGAACAAAATTTAAGATTGGATTCATTTCCTTTATTAGATGAGATTTTTTCTAGGAACTATATTACTAGAGAAAATGCTTTAAGTGAAAGTTTAAATATTGTAACTAGTTTAACTGACTATGCAACTATGGCTTTAGGAAATCAAGGTTATAATAGCAAAATTAAGAAGTTAAGTATTATTAGAATTAGTTCTGATGTTGCTGTAATTTTAATGGTGACTGATAAAGGGCATGTTGAAAGTAGAAAGATTAAGATTCCTGATGGTTTAAGTTATCAAGAACTAGAAAAAGTTATTAACTATTTAGATTACACTTTGAAAGATGCGCCAATTTGGAAGATTGATCAAGTGTTAAGAGAAGAAGCTTCTAAAGAAAGTTTAGAATATTATTTAGATTACTATGATGAAGTAATTTCTAGTTTCGTTCAAGTATTTACGAATATGGCTCAGGATAGTTATTATTTTAAAGGGAGAATGCAGATTTTAAATCAACCTGAGTTTAGTGATGTAGCTAAAGCAAAATCATTAATTGATTTAATTGAAAGTGGAGAAATATTTCAAGATATATCGATAGATAGTGAAGGTTTAAGTGTAATTATTGGTAGAGAAAATAAAATTAAAGCAATGCAAGATTGTACAATAATTTCTATTCCTTATGAAACTAGTAGTGGGGAATTAGGTGCTATTGCTGTTTTAGGACCTACAAGAATGGAATATCATAAAGTAATTAGTTTACTTGAATATATCGCAAGAAATATTGAGAAAATTAAGTGAGGTGAATAATGAATAATCGTTATCGTGAAGAAGAAAGATTAGAAGAAGAACAAAATCAAAAGGATAAGAAAAAAGAAAAGACGATTGAAGTAAAAACTAAAAAAGAAGAAAAGAAAGCTAAGAAAAAAGAAGAAGAACAAGCTGAAGATTTAGAAATTTTAGAATTAAGAGCAGAAGTTGCAAAATTAAGTGATTTATATTTAAGAACTTTAGCTGAAGCTGAGAACTTTAAGAAAAGAATTAATGATGAAAGAATGAGAGAAAGAAAATATGCTAGTCAATCTCTACTTGAAAGATTAGTAAATGTTACTGATATCTTTGATAAAGCAGTTAATTCAAATGTAGATGATGAAAAAGTGAAAAACTTTTTAATTGGTTTTCAAATGATTAACAAAAACTTACAAGATCTTTTAGAAGATGAAGGTGTTACGAAGATAAAAGCAAAAGGGGAGGTTTTTGATCCAAAAGTACACCATGCAGTAGAAACTGTAACAGATTTAGAACAAGATGATAATATTATTGTTCAAGAAAGACAAACAGGCTACTACTATAAAGATAGGATTTTAAGACCATCTTTAGTTGTAGTAAATAAAATAAATGAAAATAATAAGGAGGAGATAGAAAATGAGTAAAATTATTGGAATTGATTTAGGGACAACAAATTCATGTGTTGCCGTAATGGAAGGAAATGAACCAAAGGTAATTACAAACGCTGAAGGTTCAAGGACTACACCATCTGTAGTCGCATTTAAAGATGGAGCAATCCAAGTTGGAACGATTGCTAAGAGACAAGTAGTTACTAACCCAGAAACTATTAGTTCAGTTAAAAGAGATATGGGTACAAATAAGAAATATAGAGCTAATGGCAAAGAATATACGCCACAAGAAATTTCGGCGATGATCTTACAAAACTTAAAAGCTACAGCTGAAGCTTATTTAGGGGAAAAAGTTACAGATGCAGTTATTACAGTACCAGCTTATTTTAATGATGCCCAAAGACAAGCTACTAAAGATGCAGGTACAATTGCAGGTTTAAATGTTAAGAGAATTATTAACGAACCAACTGCTGCTGCACTTGCTTATGGATTTGGTAAGAATGAACATGAACATAATATTTTAGTATTTGACTTAGGTGGAGGTACTTTTGACGTATCAATTTTATCTTTAGCTGATGGTACTTTCGAAGTTATTTCAACATCAGGAAATAATAGACTTGGTGGAGATGATTTTGACCAAAGAATCGTTGATTGGGTTGTAGAAGAGTTTAGGAAAGAAACTACAGTAGATTTATCTAAAGATAAAATGGCAATGCAAAGAGTTAGAGAAGCAGCTGAAAAAGCTAAGATTGAATTAAGTGGAATTTTAAAAACTGATATTAGCTTGCCATTTATTACAATGGATAGAAATAATACACCACTACACTTAAATTTATCAATTACTAGAGCTAAGTTTGATGATTTAACTAAAGATTTAGTTGAAGCAACACTAGTTCCTGTAAGACGTGCTTTAAGTGATGCGAAGATGACTTCAAAGGATATTCAAGAAGTATTGTTAGTTGGTGGATCTACAAGAATCCCTGCTGTTCAAGAAACAGTTAAAAAGGAACTTGGAAAAGAACCTAACAAGAGTGTAAACCCAGATGAAGTTGTAGCTATGGGTGCTGCAATTCAAGGCGGGGTATTATCAGATCATGTAAAGGATGTTCTATTATTAGACGTTACTCCTTTATCACTTGGTATTGAAACTTTAGGGGGCGTATTTACTAAGTTAATTGAAAGAAATACAACAATCCCAACATCTAAATCACAAGTGTTCTCTACAGCTGCAGATAATCAACCAGCAGTAGATATCCACGTTCTTCAAGGTGAACGTCCAATGGCTGCAAATAACAAGACATTAGGCCGTTTCCAACTAGGAAATATTCCACTAGCACCTAGAGGAGTTCCTCAAATCGAAGTATCATTCGATATTGATGCTAATGGTATTGTAAGTGTAAGTGCTAAAGATTTAGGTACTGGTAAGAGTCAATCAATTACAATCAAGAGCAGTGAAAGTTTATCAAAAGCTGACATTGATCGTATGATTAAAGAAGCACAAGAACACGAAGAAGAAGATAAAAAGCGTAAAGAAAAAGTTGACTTACATAATGAATGCGAAAATATAATTTTTGCAGCTGAAAAATCAATTAAAGATTTAGGCGATGAAGTTAATGAATCTGAAAAGCAAGATGTAGAAGCAAAAATTAAAGATCTAAAAGATGCACTTAATGGCGATGATATTGATTTAATTAATTCTAAAAAAGAAGAATTACTTAAAGCAAGCCAAAATATAGCAGTTAAAGCCTATGAAAAAGCTGCTAAAGAAAAGGAAACAAAAGAGAAAAAAGACGAAACAGTAGAAGCTGATGACGTAGTAGATGCAGATTTTACTGAACACAAATAGTAAAAACGAGGTAAGGTATGGCTAAAAGAGATTATTATGAAGTATTAGGAATCAAAAAAGATGCAACACAAGATGAAATAAAAAAAGCCTATCGTGAGATGGCTAAAAAATATCATCCTGATGTAAGTAAAGACCCTAATGCGACTGAAAAGTTCAAAGAAATACAAGAAGCATATGAAGTCCTAAGTGATTCCCAAAAACGAGCTCAATATGATCAATTTGGCCATGCAGGTGCTAATCAAGGTTTTGGTGGTGGGGGATATACTTATAGTGGAGGTTTTCCTAGTTTTGATGATATTATTAATGAGATGTTTGGGGGAATCTTTGGTGGATCTAGGTCTAACAGAGGTTCAAGGGCAAGAGTTGGTTCAGATATTAGAAAGCAAATTTCGATTACTTTTGAAGAAGCAGCTTTTGGTACTGAGAAAAACATCTCAATTACAAAACTAGATAACTGTAAGAAATGTAATGGTTTAGGCGCTGAAAGTAGTAAAGATATTAAAACTTGTCCAACTTGTAAAGGTAGTGGAAGGGTTGTTACAACTCAAAGTAGTTTTTTTGGTACTTTTCAAACCGAAACTACTTGTCCAACTTGTCAAGGAACAGGTAAAGTTATTACTAATAAATGTTCTGAATGTAATGGTGCCGGAAGAGTTAGAACTACATCAACTATCAACGTTAAGATTCCAGCAGGAATTGATGATGGCCAAGGTTTAAGACTTTCTGGTTATGGCGAGGCTGGAACTAATGGTGGGGCTTATGGCGATTTATACATTTACGTAAGTGTTGGTAAACATGAAATCTTTACTCGTGATGGTTTAGATATCCTACTTGAAATGCCACTTACATTTAGTCAAGCTGCTTTAGGTGGGGAAATTGAGGTCCCAACAATCTATGGTACTGGTACTTTAAAAATACCAGCTGGAACACAAGCGGGAACTAAATTTAGAATTAGGGATAAAGGCATTAGAAGTGGTAGATCAAGCAAAATTGGAGATCAATGGGTTACAGTTAAACTAATTACACCTACTAAATTAACAGCTGAACAAAAAGATTTATTTAAAAAACTTTCTAAAACTGATGAATCTAATGATACTATTTTTGATAAAATTAGAAAATGGTTTAAAAAATAATTAGAATAATGCTTACCCAAAGGTAGGCATTTTTTTGTTAGTTATCGATGGTTTATTAAAGAAAAATATGATATAATATATTAAGGTGATTTATGCAAAGATATTTTATAGACCAAGTTGTAAAGGCAAAAGAAATTAAAATTAAGGATTCTGATTACCACCATATTAAAAATGTAATGAGAATGGTTAAAGATGATTTAATTGAAATAGTTGATTTGGATGGTTTTATTTACTTAGGTAGAATTTTAGATTTAAATAACAAAGAAGTAACGATTGCGATTGAAGAAAAATTATTAGAAAATAACGAATTGAATATAGAAGTTACACTTGCTTTAGGATTAGTAAATCGCAATAAAACTGAAGAAGTTTTACGTAGAGCTGTCGAACTTGGTGCTAGTAAATTTCTATCAGTTAAACTTAAAAGAAGTGTTATAAAGCATATTGATGATAAGCTTGACCGAAAGGAAAAGATTGTAAAGGAAGCAGCCGAACAATCAAAAAGATCAAAGCAAATGGCTATTGAAGAAACTAAAACTTTGAAAGAGTTAATTGAATATAGTAAAGACTATGATTTAAGAATTTGTTGCTATGAGGATGCTGAAAAAAACACTAAAAGTTTAAAGGATTTATTAAAAGAAAAACATAAAAAAATCTTAGTTTTAACTGGTCCTGAAGGTGGATTTGAAGAATCGGAAATTGAAATCTTAAAAGCAAATGATTTTAAAATAGTTTCTTTAGGTAAAAGAATCTTAAGAGCTGAAACTGCACCACTTGCGATAATGGCAATTATTGCTTACGAAAGTGAGCAAAACTAATGAAGATTAACTATTATTCTTTAGGTTGCAAAGTAAACTTGTATGAAACAGAAGCAGTTTTAAATGAGTTTATTGATAATGGTTTTAAATTAGTAAGTTTTAAAGAAAGAGCTGATGTTACGATAATTAATACTTGTACAGTTACTAATACTGCAGACCAAAAAACAAGACAAATGATTAATAAAGTTTTAAGAAATAGACCAAAAGTATTGGCGATTATGGGATGTTTTTCTGCTTTGGATTATATGGAAATTGTTGATGATAATGTTACTCAAGTTATTATCGGTACAAGTGAGAGAAGCAAATTATACGATTATGTAATTAAAGCTTTAGAAGATAAAAAAAGTTTTATTAATATTACAAAACCTTTTGAAATTGATGTTTATGAAGAGCTAAAGTTAAGCCGTTTTGTAGATAAGACAAGAGGGTTTGTGAAAATTCAAGATGGTTGTAATAATTTTTGTAGTTATTGTAGGATCCCATATGCTAGAGGCAAGTCTAGAAGTAGAGATAAAGATAATGTAATCTCTGAAATTCAAGATTTAACTAATAATGGTGTTTATGAAATAGTTTTAACTGGTATTAATACTGGTAACTATGGTAAAGATTTAGATAATTACAGTTTTTCTAATCTTTTAGAAGAAATAGTTTTAAAGGTAAAAAGTTTAGGAAGATTAAGAATTTCTTCAATTGAAGCAACAGAAATTACCGATGAGTTACTAACTGTAATTAGTAAATATCCTAATCATTTTTGTAATCATCTTCATATCCCACTTCAATCTGGAAGTGATTTAGTTTTAAAAGAAATGAATAGAAAATATGATACTAATTATTACTATGAGAAAATTAGGAAAATTAGAAAATATTTTCCTTTAATTAACATTACTACTGATTTAATGGTGGGGTTTTATAATGAAACAGATGAAGAATTTGAAAAAGTAAAAGAGTTTATTAAGAAAGTAGAGTTTGGGGAAATCCATGTTTTCCCTTATTCAAGGAGAAAAGGAACTGTAGCTTATGATGCTAAAAAAGATCTAAAAGGAAATCTTAAAAAAGCTAGAGTTCAAGATGTATTAAAAATAAATAATGAATTAGCCTTAAAGTATCAAGAAAAATATTTGAATCAAGTTTTAGAAATAGTTATTGAGAAAAATGAAAAAGGTATTTGTTTTGGTCATGCAAGTAATTACTTAAAAGTAGAGTTTAAAGATAACAACGGCAAAGTTGGCTCACTTGTAAAGGTAAGACTTAGTGAGTTAGGCTATCCAATAGCGAAAGGAGAAGTAATTGAAGTTTAAGAATTTGAAAATTAAAAATTATATTCAAGATGCTTTAGTTGATCTAAATTTTCAAGATTTAACACCTATTCAAGAAGAAGTTATTCCTAAAGCTTTAGAGGGACAATCAATTGTTGGGAAGAGTCCTACTGGAACAGGTAAGACACATTGTTTTTTAATTCCTATTGCTAATGAACTAAAACCAAATTTAAAGGAAGTTCAAGCTGTTATTATTGTTCCCACACGAGAACTAGGGCAACAAATCTATGATGAGTTAAAAAAGATAACTAGACATTCACCTGAATATATTGATTTAAGACTATATGTAGGTGGTGGTAGAAGAGATGAAGAGATTAAAAGATTAGAACTATCACAACCACAAGTAGTTATTGGGACTATTGGAAAAATAGAAGACTTAGCATTTAATGAGAATTTATTAAAAATTTATACTGCTAATGTATTAGTAATTGATGAAGCAGATATGGTTTTTACACCAGAAGACTTAACAAGAATTGATCAAATTTTTGGTCAGTTTAAAGAAAACATTCAGTCTTTAGTTTTTTCTGCTACAATCACTGATGAGTTAAGTAGATTTATCGATAAATATTTAAATAAATCAGTAAATATTGATTTAAGTGGCAAGAAAATAAGTAAAGATTCAATTAAGCATGTTTTTATCAAAACTAAAAATAAAGATAAAAATAATCTATTATTAGAATTGTTTAAGATTATGAATCCATATTTAGTTTTACTTTTTGCTAATACTTTAGAAGAAGTTGATAATTTGAGTAACTTTTTAGGTACTAATGGTTATCCTAATGTGAAACTAGATAGCTCTTTAAAGCCAAGAGAAAGAAGAAATGTTCTTGCAAGAATTAAAAAAGGTGAATATCAATATGTTGTTGCTAGTGATTTAGCAGCTCGTGGTATGGATATTACGGGGGTTAGTTTAGTTGTAAATTATTCGTTACCTACAGATATTAAATATTATATTCACCGAAGCGGTAGAACAGCAAGATTTAAAGATACGGGTAAAGTAATTTCTTTACTTGATTTTGATGATGAAAAGTATTTAGCTAGATTACATGGACGTGGTTTAGATATTTATTTTGGGGAAATTGTTGATGAAATGTTTAAAGAAACAAAATATCAAGCAAGAAAGAAAAATAAATATGATGAAGAAATTGAAGTTCTTCATGTAAAGTATCCACTGCCGCCAAAAGTTAAACCAAATTATCGTAAGCGTAGAAAAGAAAAAATTGCTAAAGAAACAAGACAGATCAAAAGAAAAAGAGTAGAAGATATTTATAAGAGGAAGGCTAAAAATGATTAAGATTGGATCTCATGTAAGTAATAAAGGCAATGAGATGTTAGTAGGATCAGTTTTAGAAGCTGTAATCTATGATGCTAATTGTTTTATGGTTTATTTAGGTGCTCCTCAAAACTCATATCGTAAAGATTTTGAAAGTTTTAGAAAAGATGAATTTCACGAGTTATTAAAAGAACATAAAATAAATATTGATGATTTAATCGTTCATGCACCTTATATTATTAATATGGCTAATCCTGATTTAGAAAAAAGAGAGTTTGCTATTGATTTTCTAACTAGAGAACTTTTATTAATGGAAGACTTAGGATTTACAAAAATGGTAGTTCATCCTGGAAATTCATTAGGTGACGATAATGCTATTAACTACTTAAAAGAATCATTAATAAAGATATTAGATAATACTAAAGATACTAAAACGATGATTTTACTGGAAACAATGGCAGGAAAAGGAACAGAAATTGGTAGAAATTTTGAGGAACTTGCTTTTCTTTTAGAAGGATTGCCAGAAGAAAGAGTTAATGTTTGTTTTGATACTTGCCATACTTTTGATTCAGGTTATGATACAGTAAATAATTATGATGGTGTATTAGAAAAATTTGATGAAATAATTGGTTTAGAACGTATTAAAGCTATTCACTTAAATGATTCAAAAAATCCACTTGGATCACAAAAAGACCGACATGAAAATATCGGCTATGGTTACATTGGTTTTGAAACACTATTAAAATTTGTTTATGATCCAAGGTTTAAAGATATACCAAAGGTTTTAGAAACGCCTTATATTGATGGTAAAGCCCCTTATAACGAAGAAATAGAAATGATTAAAATGAAAAAGTTTAATCCAAAATTAAAAGGAGAGTTTTAAAACTCTCCTTTTATCATTTTATTTATTTCTTCTTTAAATTCTTTAATAATATTTTCTTCTTTGATTTTTCTAATTGCTTGACCTTTTTTAAATAACAGGGCTTCACCTTTTCCACCAGCAATCCCTATATCAGCATCTTTAGCTTCCGCTGGTCCATTAACAGCACAACCCATAATGGCAATAGTTAGTTTTACATTGCCTAAAGTGTTAAGAAACGATTCAATTTCTTTAGTAATTTCCATCATATTGTATTCAGTTCTCCCACAAGTAGGACAGCTAATTAGAACTGGTTTATTATATAAGCCTAATGAAGCTAAAATATCTTTAGCAACACCAATTTCTTCAACTGGGTCAGCAGTTAGTGAAACTCTAATAGTGTCGCCAATTCCCTCATAAAGTAAGATTCCAAGGCCAATACTTGATTTAATCGTTCCCATTTGTTTTGGACCTGATTCAGTAATTCCAATATGTAATGGATAACTGTAGTTAGCATTCAAGACTTTATATGATTCAATAGTAGCTTCTAAATTAGTAGATTTAACTGATAGAATAATGTTATGAAAATGAAATGATTCTAGAATTCTAATACTTCTAATTGCACTTTCAACTAAAGCTTCTTTAGAATTACCGAATTTTTCTGCTAAATCTTTTTCAATTGAACCAGAATTAATTCCTATTCTTATTGGAATATTGTGTTTTTTACACTTTTCTACAATCTCACCGATTTCTTCTTTAGTTCCAATATTACCTGGATTAATTCTAATCTTATCAGCACCATTTTCAATTGCAAGTAAAGCTAACTTATAATCAAACTGAATGTCAGCTGCTAGGGGAATATGTATTTGTTTTTTTATTTCTTTTAAAGCAAGGGCATCTTCCTTAGAAGTAATAGCACATCTAACAAGTTCACAGCCTGCTCTTTCTAATGCTAGAATTTGACTAACAGTAGCATCGATATCACTAGTTTTGGTATTAGTCATACTTTGAATTAAAATAGGACTATTACCACCAATTTCTTTATTACCAATAAAGATTTTTTTAGTTTTTCTCATTGTTAGTTTTCCTTTTTTTCTTATGCCTTTTTGGAGATCTGATTCTATTTTCTCTTAGGATATTGTAGATTGTTGAAGGGGCCATATCATAGCCAAATTCATCAATTAACATCTCGGCAAAATGACTAATTAGCATTCCTCTATTTTCTTTCTTACGATAAAGATCAACAATCTCTTTTCTTATCTCTTCACTATAAGCAATAGGAGGACGATGGAACCTATTTTTATGGATTACACCATAATCTCCATAAGCATAAACTGCACTTTTTAAGTTTCTAACTTGACGTGTAGATATTTTTAAATAGCGTGCCGCTCTGGGCCCATTATATTCTCCCATAATTGTTCTTCTAATAGCACGTAATTTTTTAGTTTCTTCTTTAGTTAATTTTCTCGGCTTCACCTCTACAACAGTATAATCACCAATAGTAGAAGTAAAGACATTATATTTACTCATTTTATCACCTTTCATAAAAAAAGATATTGTTTCAATATCTTTATTTCTTTGTTTTCTCTTTATGTAATGTTTGTTGTCTACATCTAGGGCAGTATTTTTTCACTTCAAGACGATCAGGAGTGTTTTTCTTATTTTTTTCTGATAGATAATTTTCCTCGCCACAAACTGTACATCTTAAGATAAATGTTACTCTCATAATATCCTCCTGTTTATCTATGATATTATACTATAAAAGTGCCTAAAAAGCAAGAATTATATTAATTATTTTTGGCTTTTTCAATTGCCTCTAATCTTTCTTTTAAGGCTTTTTCATATTTTCCTGTTTCTTTTGGATCGTAATATTTTGCATCCTTGATTATGTCAGGTAGGTATTGTTGGTTAACCCAAGACCCTGGATAATCATGAGGATATAAATAACTCTTTTGGCTTGGATCAAAAGAATAAGTGTTTTTTAAATGTAATGGAATTGGTCCTGTTTTACCTTTTTCAACATCCTCAATCGCTTTACTAACTGCTAAATAAGCTGAGTTAGATTTTGGTGATAAAGCAAGGTCAATTACAATAACAGATA
>DAOSSK010000018.1:4657-11432 GCA_035377365.1 Bacilli bacterium | reverse complement strand
TGCTCTTGCACAAGCAATAGAAACTCCTAAAATAGCATTAGCACCAAGTTTACCTTTATTTGGTGTACCATCAAGTTCACACATAGCCATATCAATTCCTACTTGATCAAATACGTTAAATCCGATTAATTCAGGTGCGATTAAATCATTAACATTAGCTACTGCTTTTAATACTCCTTTACCTAAATAACGTTTTTTGTCTCCATCACGTAACTCTACAGCTTCATAAGCTCCTGTTGATGCTCCAGATGGAACGATTGCTGAACCAAAGCCCCCACTTTCAGTGTAAACTTCAACTTCGATTGTTGGATTACCTCTTGAATCCAATACTTCTCTTGCATAAATTTCATTAATAAATGGCATTAAAATTTCTCCTTATTTTTATATATTAATGTCTTTCCAGTCATTTCAACTGGCTTTTTAATTCCTAACAATTCTAGTAATGTAGGTGCAACATCACCTAAATTACCACCGCTTCTTACTTTATAACTCTTATCTGTAATGATAAATGGAACTGGGTTTAATGTATGAGCAGAAAATGGCTTTCCATCTTCTACAAGCTTTTCTGCGTTTCCATGATCGGCAATAATTACCATTACTCCGCCAACTTTCTTAACAGCTTCATACAATCTTCCAACACAAGCATCTACTGTTTCTACAGCTTTAACTGTAGCATCAAAAACTGTTGTATGACCTACCATATCGCAGTTAGCAAAGTTTAAGATAATTGTATCATATTTCTTAGATGCAATTGCTTCTTCTGCCTTTGCACATACCTCAAAGGCACTCATTTCAGGTTTTAAATCATATGTTGGTACTTCTTTTGGTGAAGGTACTAAAATACGATCCGCCCCTTTAAATGTTCGCTCTTCGCCACCATCAAAGAAGAATGTAACGTGAGCATATTTTTCTGTCTCGGCAATCCTAAGCTGCGTCATCCCAGCTTTTTCAATAATTTCACCATATATATTTTCTAAAACAAGGTCAGGTAAAATTACTTCTCCCTTGACATTTTCTGAATATTCCATCATCGAAGCATAGAATAAATCTTTAAATATTTTCCCGTTTTGAATTCCTGTCATACTTAAGTTAGTTAGCGCCATCGACATCTCAATTGCCCTATCTTTTCTAAAGTTGGCAAAAATTACTGAATCACCATCATTGATATTAGAATCTAAATTAGCAATATATGGATAAACAAATTCATCTGTTACTCCATTTGCATATGACTCTTCAATTCCCTTAAAGACATTCTTAACAGCAGCTTTGTTATAAACTAAGGCTTCATATGCAGGTTGAACACGGTCCCAGTTACGATCACGATCCATTGCATAGTATCTACCACTTACAATACCAATTTTAGAATTGCCAACTTTGTCAATTGTTTCTTGTAATTCTTTTAAGTAAGTAAGTGCTGATTTAGGTGGTGTATCTCTTCCATCTAAATAAGCATGAACAACAACTTCTTTTACTCCCGCTTCTACAATCTTCTCAACTAAATACAAAATATGTTTGATGTGTGAGTGAACTCCACCATCTGATAATAAGCCCATTATATGAACTTTACTTTTATTTTCCTTAGCATGTTTTATTGCTTTTTGAATTACTTCATTTTTAATTAAAGTATTTTCCCTAACAGCGATATTAACTCTTGTTAGAGATTGATAGACAATTCTACCAGCACCTAAATTTAAATGTCCTACTTCACTATTACCCATTTGTCCTTCAGGTAAACCTACAGCTTCACCTGATGCATTTAATGTATTGTTAGGATATTCTTTAAATAGATAATCTAAATTAGGTTTTTTAGCTGCGTAAATTGCATTACTATCTTTATTATCACTTAGACCAAATCCGTCTAAGATTGTAAGCATAACTAATCTCTTCATATTCTCTCCTCAAATTCCTTATCTATTATATCAAATTCAAACAATCTTTTCAATTAAGGTAAAAAAGAAAATGTTTTATATTCTAATTAAAACCATTTCATTGAAGGATCTTGGAGCACAATTAACTTCTTAGTCTCCAAAATCAAAAATAACTGTTTAAAAATTGTATAAATTACCATTACTTCTAAAGGTAAAAGGACAATATTTTTCGTAAATCTAATCCAAAATGAAGTAATTAAAGCTTCAAATACTAAATCTTTATTCATATAAATATAATACCAAAGCGTGCCTAAAAAAGCATTACATACCATATTCACAATTAACTTAGCGGCAATCAATTTCCAAAACTTGATTTTAATTCGGTAAAAGAAAATCCCATAAATAAATCCAGCAAGTGCCGATGTTAAAGTATATCCTATAAAGAATGGCCCTGTAGGATGAATCACAAAACTTAAGACATCACTTATAGCACCAGAGACCATCCCTACTAAAGGACCAAAAATCATTCCTATTAAACTTGAAACTATAAAATCAAATTTTATTCTTACTTCTGCTGTTACGGGAATATATAATAAGCCAACTACAACTTGTAAAGCTATTAATAACCCTATTAGTACTACATTTTTTAAACTACTAAATTCTTTTATTGCTTCTTTCCAATATCTCTTACAAAAAGGACTTGGATATATTTCTAACTCTTTCAAATTAAGACTTCCTATTTTAAGAGATCCACATTACAGTGGATGCACCAGAAAACCGCCATTAAATGTTCGTCAATACCCGTATCTCCCAGAATATTGCACTTAACGCTTTCTAGCTACTCTGTATTTTATCTAAAAAAGGTTATAAAATTATAACCTTATTTAAATCTATTCTTTAGCCAATCAGGAATGTTTGAATCACCTTTAGATCTCTTAGTAACGGAATCATCACTTTCTAAAACCTTAGTTTGATTCTCCATTAGATTGTCTTCCTTTCCAATATGAACATCTTTCTTTTCTTCTGGTTGAGCATAATCAAAGTCATAATTGTATTCATTATCTTTAGTAAGATCTGATGAATCAAAACCAGTTGCGATAACAGTTACAATTAATTCTCCTTCTAAATCTGAATTAAAACCAGTACCTACGATAATATTAATCTCAGTCGTTGATGCATTTCTAATTTCTTCCATAACTTGTGATACTTCATGCATTGTTACATTAATATCACTTGTAATGAAGACAATTGCATCAGTAGCACCATTAATATCAATTTCAAGTAATGGACTTCTAATAGCTTTTCTTGCAGCCTCAACTGCACGATTTGGTCCATCAGCAATACCAATACCCATCAAAGCAGTACCTTTATTTTTCATTACTGTTTTAATATCCGCAAAGTCTACATTAATTAAACCCGGAATAGCTACGATTTCTGCTATACCTTGAACACCACGGCGTAATACATTATCGATTTCTCTAAATGCTTCTAACATTGGTGTTGTCTTTTCTACTATTTGATATATCTTGTCATTAGGAACTACAATTAATGTATCTACATAAGGCTTTAATTCTTTTAAACCTCTTAATGCTTGGACTTGTCTTCTTCTACCTTCAAAAACAAAAGGTTTAGTTACAATACCGACAGTTAAACATCCAAGTTCACTAGCAATCCTAGCAACAACAGGAGCTGCACCAGTACCAGTTCCACCACCCATACCTGCAGTAATGAAAACCATGTCTGCTCCATGTAATACATCTCTTATTTCATCTTCAGATTCTTCAGCTGCTTGGGCACCAATATCTGGATTTGCACCAGCACCTAATCCTCTTGTTAATTGTTTACCAATTTGAAGACGTGTATCAGCTTTTGAAAGACGTAAAACTTGAGCGTCAGTATTGATAACTACAAACTCTACTCCTCTTACATCATTTTCAATCATACGGTTAACGGCATTTCCACCTCCGCCACCAACACCAACAACTTTTAAAATTGGCTTTTCATTAAAAGAATCTTGTCCGTACATTGCTTCCTCCTTAAAAAATTCACACTCTATATATTATACCACATTTAAAACAAAAAAACATTATAATTATTCAATATCTTTTAAATATTTAATAAAATAACAACTTTCTGTAAACTCAATTTCAAACTTTTTGCCTAAATATTCAAAAGTAAAACTAGATCCATCTTGACCATTAAAGCCACCTAAATAATAATCCTTAATTATTTGCTTATTCATAGCCAATTCTTCTTCAGTCATTCCTTTTTTCTCATCATACTCAGGATAAAAGAATTTTCTAAAACCCTCATCATTTAAATATTTATCATCTTTTAAAATAGCTTTTAAACTATTATGAGTACCAATTGTATACTTAGTTTGATCATACAAGCTTAATAAAACTAACTTTTTATCTTCACCTTTTTTAATTACTTGAAATGGATAATGCAAGATCATTCTTATTCCTTGAGTATATTGCCAAGCATAATAAGTTTGAATAACATCATTTTCATCTTTTGCTTCAAACCTACGATAATCTAAACTTAACTTTAAACCATTTTCTAAACTAATATAAGCTACTTCATTATACATTACTTGATTTTCTGGCCTAAAAAATATCTTTTCCCAATTGCCATTAACTTGACTATTTAAAAATGTTTCATGTTCTTTTTCTTCTTTAACTGTTAATACCGTTAATCGATTATTCTCACGATAACTATCTAATAATTCTTTAATTAATTTACTTAGTTTTATATCATCATTTGAATGAAACATAACTTCATTTGACTTTAAATTAGTCTTAGCTACATTAATAGATCCTTCGAAATTCCAAACAAAATTAGGAATATCACTTTCATTATAATCTAAATAATCATAATACTCTTCAGGCATTTTAAGTTCTAACTTTCCTTCATGAGCTATAACTTCTTGCTCTAAAAAACTACACTTGCAGCCAGTTAGTAATAAAGATGCTAAAATAAAAAATATCATTTTCTTCATTTTAAAAATCCTTGCCATCTTCAATACCATATTCCTTATATACTCTTTCTTTTAGTTCATAGAAAGTATCATTTTTAATAGCATCTCTAATTTCACTCATCAAGTCTTTTAAAAACTGAACATTGTGAATACTTAATAATCTATATCCTAAAATCTCATCAGCTTTCATTAAATGGCGCAAATAACTTTTACTATAATTTTTACATGTATAACAATTACATTTACTATCTAAAGGTGTAAAATCGTACTCATGCTTTTTATTACGTAAATTTACTCTTCCAAAATGAGTCATAGCAGCACCATGACGGGCAATCCTCGTAGGTAGAACACAGTCAAACATGTCTACACCTCTTTCAACTGCATCTAAAATCATTCCTGGAGTACCAACACCCATTAAGTATCTTGGTTTATCTTTTGGAAGTAAAGGTGTTGTGTATGCAAGGACTTCATTTTGAATTTCCTTAGGTTCACCTACTGATAAACCGCCAATCGCAAAGCCATCAAAATCATACTTAATTAACTCTTCAGCGCAATGTTTACGCAAGTCTGCGTATTCTCCACCTTGAACAATTCCAAATAATCCTTGCTTTTTATTACCTTTATTTTCTTCTAAACATCTTTTTGCCCAACGAATAGTTCTCTCTACAGAATCCTTCATATATTCGTATGTAGCTGGGTATGGTGGACATTCATCAAATGCCATCATAATATCTGATCCTAAATCTTTTTGAATTTGAATTGATTTTTCTGGTGATAAAAATAATAAATCACCATTTTTATGGTTACGAAACGTTACTCCTTCTTCTTCTATCTTTCTAAAATCTGATAAAGAGAAAACTTGAAAACCTCCAGAATCCGTTAGAATCGAATGAGGCCAGTTCATAAACTTATGCAAACCCCCTGCTTCTCTAATAACATCATTACCTGGTTGAATCCATAAATGATAAGTATTACCTAAAATTATTCTTGCTCCAGTTGCTTCTAACTCTTCTTTTGTTAGAGTCTTAACAGTTGCATTAGTCCCTACAGGCATAAAAACAGGTGTTTCAAAACTCCCATGAGGAGTTGTAACTAAACCTAACCTAGCATTACATTCTTTAGATTCTTTAATTAACTTATATTTTATAACCATAAAAATCTCCTATTTTATAAACATCGCATCTCCAAATGAAAAAAATCGATATTTGTTTTTTATTGCTTCTTCATAAGCACTTAATATATATTCTCTTTTGGAAAAAGCACTAACCATCATAATTAATGTTGACTTTGGTAAATGAAAGTTAGTAATCAATCTATCAACAGCCTTATACTGATAGCCAGGATAGATAAAGATATTTGTATCTTCACTTGTTTCCTTAAACTTACCATATTTAGTAAAGTTTGCCTCCAAAGTACGTGTTGTAGTTGTACCAACTGCGATAATCCTTTTACCTTTTTTCTTAGCATCATTTAGCTTATCCGCTACTTCTTGACTAATAGCATAGGCTTCACTATGCATTTTATGATCTTCTAACTCTTCAACTTTTACATCTCTAAAAGTATCTAAGCCGATATTTAAACTTACCTCTAAGATTTCAATTCCTTTAGCTTTAATCTTTTCTAACAACTCTTCTGTAAAATGAAACCCAGCAGTAGGTGCTGCAGCTGAACCTAAGTTCTTAGCATAAATTGTTTGATATCTTGAGTTGTCTTTTAACTTCTCATGAATATAAGGTGGAAGAGGCATCATGCCAACTTTATTAAGTAAATCATAAAAGATTCCCTCATAATTAAATTTAATATGGCAAATTCCTTCTTCTTTTTTTTCTAATACTTCTCCTGTAAATAACCCTTCAAAATCTAAAATAGTACCTAGTTTTACTCTTCTAAATGGTTTTACTAAACATTCATAAAAGTCGCCTTTATT
>DAOSSK010000018.1:0-4557 GCA_035377365.1 Bacilli bacterium | reverse complement strand
TAAAGTTGATGCTATTGCATTTAACCCCGCAGGTCCTCCATTAAACTTCTCAATTAAAGTTTTTAAATAGCGCCTATCAGTAATATTTAAACCTTCACTATCGATAAGCAGTTTTTCTAAAGATTTATTTGCAATATCTAAAGTAATTAGCTTACAATCTAAATCTTCAAACTGAGCAAAATCCCTTACTCTTTTAAATAATCTATTGGCTATTCTTGGAGTTCCTCTACTTCTTTTTGCTATCTCCAAAGCAGCATCTTTCGCAATCTTAAAATTAAAGACTTTAGCTGTTCGCACAATAATCTTTTGTAAGTCTTCGCTATTATAATAATCTAAATGTTGGACAATACCAAAACGATCTCTTAAAGGAGCTGTAATATCGCCAACTCTTGTAGTTGCACCTACTAAAGTAAAAGGTGGTAGTTCTATTCTTAAAGTTGTAGCCGTAGAATCTTTACCTGTAATAATGTCAATTGCAAAATCTTCCATCGCAGAATAAAGTACCTCTTCTACAACCCTTGGAATTCTATGAATCTCATCGATAAATAATACATCCCCTGGATCTAAAGAAGATAAAATTGCCGCTAAATCTCCTACACGATCTAAACTTGGCCCAGAAACAATATAAATATTTGTCCCCATCTCATTAGCAATAATTGATGCTAAAGTAGTCTTACCAAGTCCAGGAGGCCCAAATAGTAAAACATGGTCTAAAGTTTCCTCTCGATGAAGTGCAGTTTGGATAAAGACATGTAGCATTTCTTTTAAATCAGCTTGACCAATAAAATCAACTAACTTCTTTGGTCTTAAACTAATATCATAGTCAGTATTTAGATTTAATAATTCATTTTCTTCCATTTTTTTCCTCCTTTTTTAGGTATCTTGTGGTATAATAAATAAGGTGATAAATATGTATAATTATATTAAAGGCAAAATAACTTATATTGGCAATGGTTATATCGTTTTAGAAAATAACAACATTGGCTATGAAATTAAATCGGCAACACCTTATGATTATAAAACGGGTGATGAAGTAATAGTTTATCTATATTTAAATGTTCGTGAAGATATTCAAGAACTTTACGGGTTTAAAACTTTAGAAGAAAAAGATTTCTTCTTAAAATTAATTTCCGTAAAAGGCTTAGGTCCAAAAAGTGCCCTACCTATTATTGCGAGCAATAACATCAGTGGTGTTATTGAGGCAATTAAGAAAGGTGATGCGAAATACTTACAAAAGTTTCCTGGCATCGGCCCTAAAGCTTCCCAACAAATCATTCTTGACCTACACGGCAAAATAGATATTGATAAAACTATTAAAACAAATCCTAAACTTCTTCAAGCTAAAGCTGCTTTAGAAAGTCTAGGCTACAAACAAAAAGAAATAAAGCAAGTATTACCCGTTATTGAATCTAATTTAGATAAAGAACTAGGTGATATAATCAAAATTGCTTTAAGAAATTTAATTTAAACTTGTGTTTTTAGACACAAGTTTTTTTATTAAAATCTAAAGTTTCCTTTTCCCTTACCTTTACCTTTTCTTTTTTTGGCTTGAGGCATTGGAGGCATTCCCCCTCTTTGCATCTGTTTTATTTGATTTTCATCCATTCTTGATAATTGTTCTACTTGTTGTTTCATTGTATCAAAACGACGAACTAAGGCATTAACTTCAGGATAAGGTCTACCTGATCCTTTAGAAATCCTTGTTCTTCTTGAACTACTACGAGCAATAATCTCTGGATTTTGTCTTTCATTTTCTGTCATTGAAAAGATTATTGCTTCGATATATGATAATTGTTTATCATCAAATTCAATATTTTTAAGTTGTTGGCCTAAACCAGGAATTAATTTTAAAATTCCTTTTAAAGATCCCATTCTCTTAATCCATTTCATTTGCTTTAGGAAGTCGTTATAGTCATACTTACCCTTTTGCATCTTCAAAGCCATTTTTTCAGCTTCTTCTTCCTCAACTGCTTGGGTAGTTTTTTCAACTAAACTAACGATATCTCCCATTCCTAAAATACGATCAGCCATACGGTCTGGATGAAATACTTCTAAATCATCTAACTTTTCCCCAACACCGATAAACTTAATTGGGATGTTTGTAAGGTAACGTACTGATAAAGCAGCACCACCTCTTGCATCTCCATCTAGTTTTGTTAGGATACAACCAGTAATCGTTAGTCTTGCATTAAATGTTTCTATAACATTAATCGCATCTTGACCCATCATTGCATCAATTGTAAGTAGTACTTCATCAGGATCAACGGCCTTTTGTACTTCTATTAACTCATCCATCATTTGATCATCAATATGAAGTCTACCTGCAGTATCAATAATTACTAAATCATGCTTATTTGCTTTCGCATATTTAATACCTTCTTGAACTATTTTTACAACCTTCTCTTTTGTTCCCATTTCAAAAACAGGAATATTTAAACTCTTACCAATTGTTTTTAATTGATCGATTGCAGCAGGACGGTAAATATCAGCCGCTATAAATAGTGGTCTTTTTTTATCTCCTTGTTTTCTTATATAATTTGCAAGTTTACCTACATGTGTTGTTTTACCACCACCTTGTAAGCCCACTAGCATAAAAACAGTCGGTCCACTTAAATTATAATTTAATGGAGCAGCTTCATCTCCCATTAATTTTTGTAGTTCATCACGAACAATCTTTACAACCATATCCCCAGGAGATAAAGATTTCATAATCTTTTCACCTAAAGCTTTTTCTTTGACTTCTTTTGTAAAGTCACGAACTACTTTATAGTTAACGTCAGCTTCAAGTAATGAAAGTCTAATCTCACGCATCATTAAATCTATATCTTTTTCAGTTAAGTTAGCTCTACCAGTAATTCTTCTTAGAGCCATACTTAATCTTTCTGATAAACTTTCAAAAGCCATTTCTTACCTCCTATTCTAATTCTTTTAATTTTTCAATTAATTCTTTTGTTTCTTCTTTATTATATTTCTTATAAAGTTTATTTCTTGCATCATATTTAGCTTTTAATTTCAACTTTTCTTCAAAATTATCTAATGCTTTATAAGTGCTTTGAATACTATCATAAATTGCATTTCTTGACACATTATAACTTTCAGAAATTTCTCCTAAACTTAAATCTTCAAAATAATAACATTTAAAATATGTCTGTTGTTTTTCTGTTAACAAATTTCCATAAAAGTCATACAAAATTATATAATGTTGGTTCTTCTCTAATAAATTCATTATTCTTCTATTAACTCCGCAAATAATCCATAAATGTATTTTTCTAAATCAAAATATTCTAAATCATCCATTTTTTCACCTAAACCGATGAACTTAATTGGAATATTATAGACATCTCTAATTGCAAGTACAATCCCACCCTTAGCAGTACCATCTAGTTTTGTTAGAATAATACCTGAAACATCAGTTGCTTCAATAAATGATTTAGCTTGATTTAATCCATTTTGGCCTGTTGTTGCATCAATTACAAGTAGTGTATCTTGAGGTGCATTAGGTACTTCACGAGAAATAACTCTTTTAATTTTCTCTAATTCCTTCATCAAGTTTACTTTTGTTTGCAGTCTTCCTGCTGTATCACAAAGTAAAACATCATAACCATTTTCCTTGGCAAACTTAATTCCATCAAAGATAACAGCTGATGGGTCTGAACCTTCTTCTTTTGTAATTACAGGACAGCCTACACGATCTCCCCAAATCTTTAATTGTTCAATCGCACCAGCTCTAAAAGTATCACCAGCTGCCATACAAACTTTCTTTCCATCTTTCTTTAGTTTATTTGCAACCTTTGCAATCGATGTTGTCTTTCCCGAACCGTTTACACCTACAAACAAATAAACAGATAATCCTTCTTTATTTACATTTAAGTTAGAGTTTACAATCTCTCCCTTTAAATATAAATCAAACATTTTATCTACTATTATCTCTTGAAGAAGTTTCATATCTTCTAAATCAGCTAATCTTTCATCATCTCTTAGGCTATCAATAAACTTAACAGTAGTCTCAACACCCATATCAGCCATAACAAAGATTTCTTCTAATTGATCAAATAAATCATCATCTACTTTATCTTTTTCATTAAATAGTCTAGTTAAACGTGATAGTGATCCTTGCTTTCTTGTCTTTTCTAGACCTTCTTTATATTTTTTTGATTCTTCTTTTTTCTGTTTGTTTTTTCTAAACCAATCAAATAAGCCCATAATAAGCCTCCTTGTCATTTAATATTATACCATATTTACCTTATTTTTCATAGTAAAAAAGAATAGCCTTAACTATTCTTTTCTTTCTTAATATCTTCTAAACTACTATAAGTAGCCTTACATTTTGGATAATTAGAACAACCATAAAACCTTTGACCCCTAGTTCTTCCGCGTCTTGCAGTTCTTTCAACTAAAAATCCAGTACCACACTCTGGACATGGAATATCGGTTTCTACTGGTTTATGCGCTTCATCTTGTTTAATATACCTACATTCTGGATAAGCAGAACAAGCTGCAAACTCCCCAAATCTACTTCTTCTAATTACAAGCTTACTTCCACACAAAGGACATGTT
>DAOSSK010000017.1:0-12906 GCA_035377365.1 Bacilli bacterium | reverse complement strand
TGGCGTAAAAGACTCTAAAGTTTTAACTGACACGCAAATTAATAAAATCGCTCAAGAATTAATCAAAATCATTCCTTATGAAGCAATTATCTTAAGTCCAACGCAATACAATAAAATGATTGCTTCAGGTAATAACTTAAACAAAATCAAAGCCTTAATGCATAATAAAGCCTTACTTACTTTAAGTAAAAAAGTAAAATATGACCAAATAATCATCGACAAGTTTGCATCAGAAAAGAATTATTATAGTTACTTAGAAGACCAAAAAGATATTATTAAAGAAAACGTAAACTTTTTAGAAAAAGGTGAAAGCAAAGTTTTAAGTATAGCAGCTGCTTCTATTATTGCAAGGTACTTGTTTAATAAACAAATAGATGATTTATCAAATTTAATTAATTATAAACTTCCTAAAGGGGCTGGAAGTATCGTAGATAAAGCGATAGATGAATTAAAACAAAGATACGGTAATAAAATCTTTGATAATATTGGAAAAACACATTTCAAGAACTTAAAAAAATAAGGCATTTTAAGCCTTATTTTTATTTGTGTTTATTAATGAATTCTTGAAAACGATCAGGAATTTCCGTTTTAAATTCTAAGTATTTATTAGTTCTAGGATGATTAAAGCCTAAGATATAAGCGTGTAAATATTGTCCTTCATCAGTTTTCGCTTTGTTATACAAAGGATCTTCTAAAATAGGATAACCAATATATTCCATATGAACCCTAATTTGATGAGTTCTACCAGTAACTAAGCTAAACTCTACTAAACTATATCCACCAAATCTTTCTAAAACAGTAAAATAAGTAATAGCTTCTTTTCCTCCTTCTAAAACTGCCATTTTAAGGCGATTATCTTTACTTCTCCCAATAGGAGCAGTAATCTTCCCTAAATTGTGGTCAATTTCACCATTAACTATTCCTAAATACTTTCTAACAACTGTTTGACTAGCAAACTGTTCTGCTAGTTTATTATGAGCATAATCGTTCTTGCAAGCAACTAAGAGTCCACTAGTATCCTTATCTAAACGATGAACAATTCCTGGTCTTAAAATGCCATTAATTCCTGATAAGTCTTTACAGTGATATTTTAAAGCATTGACTAATGTTCCACTAGGATTACCAGCACCAGGATGAACTACTAAACCTTTAGCTTTATTAATTACAATCACATCTGAATCTTCATAAACAATCTCTAAAGGAATATTTTCAGCTAGAACTTCATCTTCTTTTGCTTCTGGTACAGTTAATGCTATTTCATCAAGATAAGATAGTTTATAACTTGCTTTAACTAAGTCTTCATTTACATAACAATAATTATCTTTAATTAACTTTTGGATTTTACTACGACTAAAATCAGGCAGCATTTTTACTAAATATAAATCAATTCTTTCTTCTTCTTTTTCAAAATAGGTAAAACTATATTCAATCATTCAAGTTTCACTTCTCCAAAGAGTAAAGAAATAACCATTGTAGCTACCCCACAAACAATACACATGTCAGCGAAATTGAATGTGGCAAAAGTTTGCCAGAAAGCAAATTGGATAAAATCAACTACATAACCTCTAAAAATACGATCTATAAAGTTACCAACTGTTCCACTTATTATTAAGACTATGCCAACGCTATAAAAAGGATGTTCTTTAAAATTCAAATCCTTTGCAAGAAAGCCAAAGAAAGCTAAAGCTAGAACAGTTATAAGAATAAATAGCCATAACCTTCCTGCAAAAATCCCAAAGGCAGCTCCAGAATTCTCTACATACTGAATATCGATAATTTTGGGAATTGCCTTTACAACTCCTGCTTCTTTAAAACGAGAAATTACCCATAATTTTAGTAATTGGTCAATTATTACTAAAACAATAGTAATCGCTAGTCCAATAATAATATCTTTATGTTTCATTTTATCCTCCTAAAAACTTTAATCCGAAAAATGCTAGTAAAAGTAATACGAAGATCGCAAATCCTGGATTTAAAAATTGGTAGACAAAAATTGCCATATCATCAATTTCTTGCAAGTTAGTCATATCAGGATTATAACTTTTCACAATCCTAAGTGTAAAGAAGTTAGAAATACCATTAACTAACATAATTAAAATCCAAACTATTACTAAAAACAATCGAAAAGCATTAGCATTATACTTAAAAATATTTAAAACTTGATACATTACTAATCCTAATGGTAAAACGATAATAATTCCAATTAAAAAGCCAAAGATAAAACTTATGATGTTTGTACTTTTACGAAAACGCATCTTCGTAAACTTTTTAAACTCATATTTACCTTTTTTCCAAAGTCCATCAGGAACTGCTTTTTCTAACTTTTCTACATTCTTATTATAATTATTATCCATTATTCTTCACCTGCTTCAAAATATTCTAAAATATCTGAAAAAGTCTCTACAGCTACTAAATCAAATCCTTCTTTATCTGTATAAATATTATCATATTCAGCTTTGGCTTCCTCATAATTAGCTTTAGGTACAAAAAAGACATCAAAATTACCATCACTTGCAGTAATTATCTTCTGTCTTATTCCCCCTATTTCATGAATATTACCATGCATATCAATCGTTCCCGTACCAACAACATTTAAACCTAAAATAATGCTTTGATAATGTAATGCATCATAAATTGCTAGAGCCTTCATTGCTCCACCACTTGAACCAATTGAACTAGCTTGAGAGATTAAAACAAGTGGTTCTAATTTGTAAAGACGAATATAATCTTCCAAATAGTAAGGTAAATATCTTTGATCATCTTTAGCAACTGGCGCATCAGTAATTTCAAAACTTGTCTCATTTTCTTTGTTGTAGTTTCTAATTACTGTTACTTTATAATTATCATTAGTTTTTAAATGAAGTCTTATTTTCTCTAAAAACTGCTCAAATGAGGTGATTAACTCACCATTTAAATGAGTAATTATATCATCTGTTTTGATAGCACCCGTATATTCTTTTCTTAAAGCAGAAACTAATAATCCTTTATACTCAGCATCTAATACCTTTTCTGGTGGAAGATATGGATTATAATGAGTCTTAAATTGATTAGGATTTTTTTCTTTAAAGGTATTAAAAGCAACATAAATAGCATTAATATTACTTATGCTATGACTTATAGTACCAAAACGATTAAATTCCTTATCACTCATATCCGTTTTAGGATCATAAGGATCTAAATCTGATTTAGGGTCTATCTTTACTAGCCAAGACTCAAGAATCGTTAATTTTCTTTTACCATAAACTCCTAAAGTGTAAATATTACCTCGGTTATTTCCATTAACAACATAAACATCATTAGTTGTTCTTGTGTATACTCCTGGTGTTGTCATTTCATAGTTTAATGGTACTAAAGTAATAATCATCAAAAAAATCCAAAGTAAGATTAAAAGGACAAAACTAATTTTAAAAGAAAATTTGCGATCTTTGAATGAAGAAAAAAAGTTTTTGAAATAACTAATCATTTCTCAATCCTAACCTTAAAAGGTTCCATTTTACGATATTTAACTTTAGCACTATCTAACATCTTTTTAGCTGCTAAATCAGTATTTGTACTGGCATATTTATCATCTAAATAGACAATTTCTTTAATTCCTGCTTGAATTATTAGTTTAGTGCATTCGCTACAAGGAAATAAAGTCACATATAAAGTACAATTATCTAACTTTTCTGTGCTATTTAAAATTGCATTAGGCTCAGCATGAACAACATATGGATATTTTGTATCTAAAAAGTCTCCTTGATTTACCCATGGAAATTCATCATCATTGCAACCAAAAGGAAGGCCATTATAGCCTATACCAATAATTCTTTTTTTAGGGTTAACGATGCATGCTCCAACTTGGGTATTAGGATCTTTACTTCTCATACTTGAAAGCAAAGCAACTCCCATAAAGTATTCATCCCAAGAAATATAATCATTTCTCTTCATCTTCTTCACCTACAAACAATCCTTTTTCTTCACATTCTTTAAGGCTGGCTTTTATTTCAGCCTTTTTCTTTTCCAATTCTTCAGTTTTTAAAATACAAGTTTTTGATTGACAGTTACCACACCTTTCAGATATTTTAACACCTTCAGGAGCTTTAACTAATTTATTTAGAATAGTTATAATTACAAATAAAACTACTACTCCCCCAACAATCAACCATTGCACAAGTGTTGAAGAAAGAAACATAATATCACCTACTTCACAATTTTAATTTTTAATTCATCTAATTGCTTTTGACTTACTTCTCCAGGTGCACCACTCATTAAGTCCATTGCACTAGCAGTTTTCGGAAAAGCAATAACTTCACGAAGTGATGCAGATTTAGTAAGAATCATTACTAATCTATCAATTCCTAAAGCAATTCCCCCATGAGGAGGTGTTCCATATTTTAAAGCTTCAATAAAGAAACCAAACTTTTCTTCAATTTCTTTTTCATTTAAACCTATAGCTTGGAACATATCACTTTGAATCTTTTCATCAAAGATTCTAATTGAACCACTACCTAGCTCATAGCCATTTAAAACAACATCATAACACATTGAATAACATTTTTCTGGTTCAGTTAATAGTTTATCTTCCCATTCTTTTTTAGGACTAGTAAATGGGTGATGAGCCGCAACTAATCTATCTTCTTCTTCATTATATTCGAAAGAAGGCCAATCTGTAACCCATAAAAAACTATAAGCATTTTCATCAATTAATCCTAAATCTTTACCAAAGAAGTTTCTTAAATAAGATAGTGATGCATTTACAATACTATCTTTACCAGAAACGATTAAAATCATATCGTTTTCTTCAATTTTTAGTTTCTTAGAAAGTTTTTCTATATATTCTTCAGTTAAATATTTCTTAATCGAACCAGCAAATTCACTATTTTGATATTTTAGCCACATTAAACCAGGTGCTTTATAAGTTGATTTAATCTTTTCTGTTAAGCTATCTAAATCTTTTCTTGAATATTTTTCTGAGGCATTCTTAACGTTAATTGCTTTAATAATACCTTTGTCTTCAATAACTTTATTAAAGATTTCAAAATCAATTAATTTAGCTAAACTAGTAATATCAAAAAGTCTTAAATCAAAACGTAAATCTGGCTTATCAGTGCCATATAAATCCATTGATTCTTCGAATTTTAATCTCTTAAAAGGAATCTTAATATCAACACCTACTGAATCTTTCATCATTTTCTTAAGCATACGCTCAGTTGTAGCATAAACATCTTCTTCTCCAACAAAACTCATCTCAACGTCGATTTGGGTAAATTCCATTTGTCTATCTGCTCTTGCATCTTCATCACGATAACATTTAGCTATTTGATAGTAACGATCAAAACCAGAAATCATTAATAACTGTTTATATGTTTGAGGAGATTGAGGTAAAGCATAAAATTTACCTGGATTTACTCTTGAAGGTACTAAGTAGTCGCGAGCTCCTTCAGGAGTTGATTTACCAAAAGTTGGTGTTTCAACTTCAATAAAACCTTCGCTATTATAAAACGAGCGAATAGAGTTAACTACTTTACTTCTTAAAAACATGTTTTCTTGCATTACAGGGCGTCTTAAATCTAAATAACGATACTTCATACGTAAATCTTCTAAGGCATCAGTTTTATCAGCAATAATCATCGGTGGTTGTTTAGCTTTTGATAAGATTCTTAACTCTTCAATATCAATTTCAATATCACCAGTAGGAAGATTGCTGTTTTTACTTTCACGTTCTACTACAGTTCCTTTAACTTGAAGTACATATTCATTACCTACTTCTTCCATTAAAGAATAGTTTTTATTTTCTGGACGAGCAACAATTTGCACAATCCCAGATCTATCACGTAAATCAACAAAAATTAGTCCGCCTAAATTACGCTTTTTCGCACACCAGCCACATAGACTAACCTTTTTACCAACATCTTCTATTCTTAAACTACCATTCATTACATCTCTTAGTTGTGTTTTCATAAATTTTCTCCTAAATATTTCTCTAAATCTTTAATTTTAATCTTCTCTTGAGTTCCGTTTTTTTGGTTTTTAACTTGAATTTCTTTGTTTTTATCTTCCTCTTCACCATAAATTAAAACTAAGCTAGCATTTAATTTCTCTGATAGGCGAAATTGTTGCTTCATTTTTATCGAAGAATAATCAAGTTCTACTTTATAACCAAAAGATCTTAAATCATTAGCGATTTTCAAACTTTGTTTTTTTGTATTTTCATCTAAACTAATAATTACTAAATCTACTTTAGGATCTAAATCTTCAAATAAATTAAGTTCACTCATTAGTTCAATTAATCTTTCAATCCCAAAAGAATAACCTATACCAGGAAGATCAGGACCACCCATATTTTTAACTAAATCCGAGTATTTTCCCCCTCCACAAACCGTTAAATAACTACCATCAATCATTGCTTCAAATTCAAATACAACGTCAGTATAGTAATCTAAACCTCTAACAAGAGTATCATCAACCTCATATGGTACTTCTAAGATATCTAAAGCTTCTAAAAGATTTTTAAAGTATAATTTTGATTCTTCACTTAAATAATCTTTGATTTTCGGTGCTTTTTTTAATGCTTCACTTTCACTATCAACTTTGCAATCTAAGATTCTTAAAGGATTAGTTGCATATCTTTCATTACAATCAGGGCAAAGCGAAGAAAGTTTAGGTTTAAAATATTCTTTTAATGCTAAAGCATAGTCTTTTCTTGATCCAAAATCACCAATTGTATTAACTCTTAAACGAATATTTTTAATACCTAAAGCTTTAAAAATAGCATATGCTGAGTAAATAACATCAACATCAAGTAAATAACTGCTTTTTCCAAAAACTTCAACACCGAATTGAATAAACTGGCGGTATCTTCCTTTTTGCGGTCTTTCATAACGAAACATCGGTCCGAAGTAATAATATTTCTTTAAATCAAGATTTGCATATTCTTTACTTTCTAAAAAGAAGCGTACAACACCTGCAGTACCTTCTGGACGCAAAGTAAGGCTACGTTTACCTCTATCTTCGAAAGTATACATTTCCTTTCTCACGATATCGGAAGTCTCACCAGATGATCTTGTAAATACTTCTGTATTTTCTATAATCGGTAAAACTACTTCTTCATAGCCAAAGTTTTCAATTATATCTTTTACTTTTTTAGAAACAATTTGTAACTTTTTAGTTTCAGTGCCATAATAGTCAATTGTTCCTTTAACTTTTTGATACATAATATCCTCCCAGAATAAATAAAAAGTCCTTAAAATATTTTAAGGACGATAAACTAAAGGTGCTGCCCATAAATAAATAGTGCACTTTATAACTAGAGAACGTTAATAGCGCCCTTAGGTTTTTATTCTCATATACTTTATTATAAAATAAAATACAAGATTTGTCAATAAGATTAGTATTTACGTTAAATCGTTCTTTTTAATATCGTTTTATCATCTAAAAGCTCTACTTCACCTTTTTTATATAAATTACCTAAAGCTTTTTTAAATGAACTTTTACTCATAGAAAAAACTCTTTCAATAATTAATGGTGATGTTTTAGAAGAATAAGGCATTGTTCCACGATGACTTTTTAAGTAATCTAAAATAACTTTGCTATCATGTTCGATATTTGATAAAATTCCACCAGGTAGCATTCCTAAATATGTCTTATCAGCTAGCTTTTCCGTAATTCTAAACTCAACTTTTTCACCTAATTGATAATTTTTACGTAAATTTTCGCTAGCAATAAAGATTAAATTTAAGTCTTCTGTAATTAAATTAATTCCTTTTTCTCCCGCAAAATAAACCAATCCTTCATAGTTCACACTATAATCTAGATCTTGTGGGTTTCTTGCAAGATTCATAATTTCATCTTTACGTAAAATATTAAAATAGAGTTTATCTTTTTTCACTCTTAAAATACCTAAAAGTAGACTATCAACTTCTGGCCAATAATCTAAATTGTATGGTAAATTATCTTTTGATAAAAGGATGTCTTTACTAATCCCAATATCAATAAAACAGCCTAAGCTATGATTTACAGAAACTACTTTACCATAACCAACATTATCAACAGTGACTTTGGGAATAATCATCGTTACTGCTTCTCTTCCTTTTTTGTCTAAATATAAAAAACCTTTAACTAAGTCTTTAGCTTTTAGCTTAGCAAAATTTGTTTCATTGCGATGTAAAAAGTATTCTTTCCCATCTTTTATCAAAGTATAGCCAATATCCGTTTCACGGTCTACTTTGTATGTTTCAATCTTTCCTAACATTATCTTTTTTGTAATATCCTTTCTTTATTATTCCTTTTCCAAATTTCTCTTCTACATCTTTAAGTAAATTATCGATTTGTGCTTCACTTTCGATTTCACTTAAATTATCTAAAAAGGAAATTTGCTTGATTTCTTTTTCAACCCTTGGGGTAAGTTTCATTAACCCCACTCCTAGTAGTCTTACAGCCTGTCTTTCATCATAATTTTCTATAAATAATTCTTCAATAATTTCATAGATCTCATCACTTTCAGTAACAGGAATCATCATAGTTTTATTACGAGAAATTGATGTAAAATTGCCATATTTTATTTGTAAGCTCACAGTTTGAGCTTGTTTTTTTTCTTTATCTAACCTATTACTAACCGTATTAACTAATAGTTTAAGCATCTGTTTAAGTTCTCTTATATCAAAAACATCATACATAAAAGTGTTTGAGTTAGAAATAGATTGTACTTCTTCATAGCGGTCTGGGTCAACTTTACTATTATCATTTCCCCAAGCCCAGTTATAAAGTGTGTCAGCTGATGATGGTCCTAAAACAGTTTTTAAACGATTATAATCTGGATATTTTGCTAGATCTTTAATCGTATTTATCCCAATACTATTTAATTTCGCTTTTGTTTTGGGGCCAATCCCATACATTTTTCCAATATCTAAAGGCCATATCGTTTTATCAATTTCTCTTTTACGAAAAATAGTAATTCCTAAAGGCTTTTTATAGTTTGATGCCATTTTTGCCAAAAACTTATTGGGTCCAATTCCAATCGAACAAGGTAAATCAAACTTCTCATTTAAAGTTGTTTGAATATATTTTGCTAGCATAAGAGGATCATCTACTTTTTTGCTAGTTTCAGTTACATCTAAATAGGCCTCATCAATAGATCCTTGCTCTATTTGATCAGTAATTAAGTATAAAAACTTCATAAAAATCCGAGAAATCTCTTCATAATATGCATGATCAGGCTCTACAACTACAATATAAGGATCAATTTTCATTGCTTCCTTTACTGACATTGTTGTTTTAATTCCTTTATCTCTAGCTATATAATTTGGAGATAAAATAATTGCTCTTCTTTGTTCATCATTACGTGCTACAACAACCGCCTTGTTTTTTAGTTCAGGTCTTCGTTTAATCTCGCAAGATGCAAAGAAAGCATTCATATCGATATGAAAAATTATTCGTCCTTTTTGCATATTATCATTCCTTTTTTCAAAATTTTATGGTATAATGTATCAAAGAATAAAAGAGGTGAGATTAATGGCAAGGAAAGAGAAAAAAGAAAAAGAGCCTGTTATAGTTACGAAAAAGCGTAGAGATGATAGTATTGAAGTTGAAATCAAAAAATCACCTGCGAAAACTACACTAGGAAAAATAACAATTGTATTAATAATAATTGGTATTATTGTAATTCCAGTTGTTGCTTTAATCTTTTTACTTAGTAAAGCTTAGAAGTTATTAAATAATAACTTCTTTTTTTATTTCTTTAATAATTCTAATGCTAAGTTATAACTTGCATCAGTTACAATGCCATTAGAGATCATCTTTGCAATCTCAATCACTCGTTCTTCATTTTCTAAATGTTTTAACTTAGTTACAGTTCTTCCATCTAGAACTTCTTTACTTATAAATAAGTGACTATCAGCGATAGCAGCTACTTGAGGTAAGTGAGTAACTGATAAAACTTGACTAAAGTTTGCAATTTGTTTTAGTTTATTTGCAATTGCATAAGCAGTTTTACCAGAAACACCACTATCAATTTCATCAAAAATCATCGTTTGATAGTTCATCTTTTCGTTAATCATTACTTTTAAAGCAAGCATAAAACGTGATAATTCACCGCCACTTGCAACTTTAGATAAAGACTTTAAAGGTTCACCTTCGTTAAAGCTAACTAAAAAGTCAACTTTATCAAAACCATTATCACTTAATTCATTAAGCTTAGTAAACTCAATTTTAAAATTAGTTTTAATAAGTTCTAAATCTCTCAAATTAGCAGTTATTTCTTTTTCAAAATTAACTGCTTTTTCTTTTCTTAATTTACTAATAATTTCTGCTTCTTTATAGGCACTACTATAAGATTTATCTAATTTAGCCTTAATTTCCTTTAAATCAAGGTCATATGTGTCAATTTGAGAAACTTTATCGGCTAATTCCCCTTCTAAATTAATTAATCCCTCTGTATTAAGCTTATATTTGCGTTTTAATGAAGAATAAACACTTAAACGCTCATTAATTTGGTCTAAAGCTTCAGGATCAAACTCTAAAGATCGATTCATTTTCTTTAACTCATCGTAACTAGCTTCAAGATCATAGTAACTTGACTTAATTTTTTCAATTAGCTCTTCAGCTTCAGGGTTAATTTTCAAAACAGAAAGACGAGAGAATGTAGAAGCGATATTATCTAATGAACCCCTATTTTCTAATAATTCTTTAATCTCTTCAAAAGCTGTTGAGATTACTTCATAGTTTTTAAGATAGTTTTCTTGATTTTTTAAGTCTTCTTCTTCAGTTAAATTTAAATGTGCAGCTTTTAATTCTTTTAACTGATATTTAATAAAATCAATTTGTTTTGTATTTTCTTCATTTTCTTTTACTAAAGCATCATATTCTTTTTTAGTTTGTTTATATTCGTTTAGTAAGACTTTATAATTACTTAATTTATCTTTAATTCCATCATCAGCTAAAAAGTTTAAATAGTTTTTAGGATGAGTTAAAGCCTGGCTATCAAATTGATTATGAATATCGCCAATTAACTCTCCAAGTTCAGCTAAAATGTTTATCGAAACAACATCGCTATTAACCTTAGCGACAGAACTTGAGTTTAAATATAAGTCTCTTGAAATAATTAAAGATTCTCCATCACCTAAATTCAAGTATTTTTCTTGTAAATATTCTATAATTTCCTTAGTATTTGTAAAAATACCAGTAATAGTAGCTTTTGTTTCTTTGTATCTAATTAAATCAACACTAGCTCTTTTTCCAAACAAAAGACCGATAGCATCAATAATTAGACTCTTTCCTGCACCAGTTTCACCTGATAAAACAGTCATTTTATCTTTAAACTCTATCTCAATATTTTCAATTATCGCAAAGTTTTTAACTATCAATCTTTGTAACATCTAAGCCTCCTTAAATTTTCTTTATAAATTCTTCTATATTCATTAAAGCATCATCTAATAGTTCTTCTTTTGTACCTACATCTAAGAATTTATCAATGCCAATTGTATGAATTTTAATCTCTAAGTCTTCTTTACTATTAAATAAGTGTAAACTAGAGTTTAAACTCCCTACTTCCACTGCCTCTTCAAAGACATAAAGAACAGTGTTTTTAAGACTTCTTAATAACTCATAATCTAAAGGTTTAATAAATAAAGCATTAATTAAACCTATTTTTTTATCTTGTTTTAAGATTTCTTTTTTAAGTAAATTAACATTTTCACCATAACTAATTACATTCTGTTTAGTTAAAGGAAGTTCTATTTTATATTTTCCAAATTCTAGCTCTTCATCTTCTAGTCTTTCATCTATGCTTCCCTTAGGAAAACGAAAGGCAACAGATCCTTTTACATCATTAATAGCAATTTTCAATAGTGCCTTTGCCTCAGATAAATCTTTTGGCATCATTATTGTCATATTAGGTAAACTATTTAATAAACTTAAATCAAAGATACCTTGATGAGTTGAACCATCATTTGAAATTAAACCTGCATGATCTACAAGTAAAATTGCCTTTAAATTAGGACGAGCAAGATCATGATTAATCCCATCATAAGCCCGTTGTAAGAAAGTAGAATAGATAGGAATTATCGGAATTAAACCTTCTTTAGCCATACTTGATGCCATAACAATTGCATGAAGTTCTGCTATCCCAACATCAGTAATCTTATTAGGATACTTTCTTTCAAACTCACTAAATCCTCCTGAATAAATCATCGCAGGGGCGATTATATGAATCTTGTCATTATTTAATGCTTCTTGCTCTATTAAATTAGCTATTGCTTTACTCCAAGAAAGCTTTTCATCTTGTAAAGCATTTCCTGTTTTTAAATCAAAAGGTGCAACACTATGCCACTTTCCAACTTGATCAGATTCAGCTGGTTTATAACCTTTTCCTTTTATAGTTCTAACGTGAATTACAATTGATTCTTTACTTTTCTTAGCTTGTTCTAAATATTTAAATAATTGTTTGAAATCATGGCCATCAATCGGACCATAATACTTAAAACCAAAAGCTGAAAAAACATTATCACCATAAGCTAAAGCTCTAAACATTCTTCTTAAACCTTGAGGAATAACCTTTTTAAAAGAAATATATGACTTTTTTATTCTTAGCTTTCGAAAAGATTTACTTAAACGGCCTACATTTTTAGAAATTGACATTTTGTTATCATTTAAAATAATAATAGACTTTTGGTTTTTTAATCCACCTAAATAATTCAAAGCTTCAAATGCTAGTCCATTTTGTAAGGAAGCATCACCTATTAAAGCAATTACTTCACCGATATCTTTTCCTAACTCTTTAGCTTTTAAAAACCCTGCTAAAGCAGAAAGAGATGTAGATGAATGCCCTGCTTCAAATACATCATATTTACTTTCATCATAACTTAAAAACCCACTAATTCCATTCTTTTTTCTTAACCATTCTGGATTATCATGATCAATTGCTTGTTT
>DAOSSK010000016.1:0-13205 GCA_035377365.1 Bacilli bacterium | reverse complement strand
AAAGAAAGAAGACCCATCAAATCAAAAAGTAGAGCTTTATAAATATTATAAATACCCTACTTTAGATAAAGAGAAGATGCAAAAAGATGCTAAAGAAGCTTTAAGTGATGTAGAGAAAAGATTTAACGCCAAGAAAATTGATTTTAAAGGTAAGAAAAATGTTATCTTAAGAGATAGTGATTTAAATGAATTAGTTGGTAATTTAATTAGTTTATATGGCTATCAAGCTGTTTTTAGTAAAGCTACAGATAAAAAGGTTGGTGATGTAATCCAAGATGCTAAGAGAGGTTATGATAAACTAACTGTAACTTTAATGCCAGGATCAAAAGCTGATCGTTTTGATGGTGATGGTGTTTTATTAGAGAAAACTGTTGTCTTAGATAAAGGAGTTTTAGCTAGTCATTTTGGTAATAACCAATATGCCCAATACTTAGGTCTAAAACCTACTGGTAATATGCGATTTAAAAAGTTAGAAAAAGGAAAGAAATCAAGTGCAGAGTTAAAGTTAGAACCACATATTGAAATTATTTCTTTAAGTGGAATTCAAGTAGATCCTTATGCTGATTATATTGGCGGTGAGGTTAGACTAGCAAATTACTTTGATGGTGAAAAGAATTATCCAATCTTTGGTTTTTCTTTTTCGGGGAGTCTAACTGAAAGTTTAAAGGAAATTACACTTTCAAAAGAAACTAAGAAAACAACTAGCTATGAAATGCCTTGTTATGCCCTTTTAAAAGATTTAAATATACTTTAGATAGGAAAAAAACGCAAAATTTAGGTTTTGCGTTTTTAATTGAGGCAAGTTCAAATTTGCGTTTATTTTTGTAAATATAGCGTATATTTTATAAAAAAACGGATAAATGGTTGACAAAGTATAAAAAGTGTATTAAAATAAAGATACGAAAAGGTAGGTATAAATATGAAGGAATTATTAAAAAAATTGTCATTTTTAAATGGTAAAGATTTAGCTGATTTCTTTAAGAAATTTAAACTTAAGGCACCTAAGGCTTTACGTGTAGATGTTTTACGCGAAGCTATGGCACCAAAAGTTGAGGAACAATTAGCTAATACATCAGGTGGCTTCGGTATCGGAGGTCAAAACAATTATAGGTTGTTGTGGTTCGCAAAATTATCAGAACATCAATTAGAAAAATATTTAAGTACGTTTGATGATGCAGAACTTGATAACAAATACCACAATTTATTTGTGGAGAAGATGTTAGCATATGCGGCTGAGAAGAAAGTTAAAAAAGCAGATATGGAAGAATTAGTAGCTGCTAGTGAAGATAACTATCGTCGTGTAGGCAATGCTCGTCTAGACATGGAAGAATTTAATAATTCTTTAGATGCAGTATTTTATGATGAGAAAAACTGCTGTGACGGCTTATCAGTAAGTGAATTTAGAGGCGTTTTATTTAACGTTGGTACAAGAGAAGAATTATTTGAAATCGCTGAAAAGTATGGTATCAAAGTTCCAGATCGTCTAAACAAAGATGAATTACTTGCTTACTGTGTACGTCAAATGAAAATTGAAAAATACTACACAAAAGAAGCAGAAGATGCATTAGCAGAAATGACTGCTAAAGATTTACGTGAATGGGCTAAAAACCATAACATTCAAAGTGGAAGTCAATTAAACAAGAAAGATTTAATTGAATACATTTTATCTGAGTATAGTAAAACTAAAGAAGATTATGAAGTTCCAAAAGATGATTCAGTATATGAAATGGCTATTCCACTTCCATATGGACAAGAAGAAGTTGATGTTGAAGCATTAGAAGCTAAGATTGCAGAATTAACAGCTGAAAAAGAAAAGCTTGAAAAAGATGCAGCTAAAAATGCTCGTGAAATCAATCGCAACAAGAAAAAGATTGGTGAACAAGATAAAGAAATCGCTAGATTACTTGCATTAATCGCAGCTAAAGAAAAAGAATATGATGAATTAAAAGCTGCTAAAGCAAAAGTTAAAGAAGACAAAGCTACTGATAAAGAACAAGATGCAGCAATTGCTAAACTTGAAGAAGAAATCAAAGCATTACAAATTGAACTTGCTGTACTAAAAGCTAAAGAAGGCGAAGAAAGTGAATTAACTGAAGAAGAAGTTAAAGAAGCAAAACGTAATTTTGCTTTAGACATTATTTGGTTAGTATTCTTCGTTTTAGTACTAGCATTCTTAATGTACGCAATTTTCTCAATGCTATAGAAATTACTTTGATAGGAGAGTAATATGAATAAGAATAAAAAGCTCCTTGGGTTATTTACTATAAGTCTAATCGTATCAATCTCCTTATTAATTTACACAATTCATCAGTTTGTGACTAATGTGTCTCATAGTAGTACTTATATTTGGATGGGACTTGGAGTTTTATTAACTAATCTTATATTTATTTTAGTTAGTGTACTTTTATTTTTTAAAGAAGAAATATTTTTAGGTCATTTAGTTTTATTATTCAAAATGATCTTTATTCCAACGTTTACTAGTGCTCATAATTTATTACAAGGAAATCCAACAGCTGATTTATTCTTTATAATCTTGTTTTTGATTTCTACAGTTTGTATGTTCTTTGGTTTAAAGATGAAACCAGTTGTTATTAGACATATTAGATGGTTATCATATTCAGGTATTTTACTTGCTTTTGTTTATGAAAGTATCGTTTATAATGTCCAACAAGGCTTATATACAAACATTCCAAACTTTGTTTTAATTAGCACTCACAGACGTGAATCAAAGATTCTTTTTACTTCAGTATTTATTAGGTATCCATTTAACTTAGTTGATGCTTTAGTAAATAATCCAAATCAGCCAGTATTTTTCTATTTGGCTACGATTATCGGAATACTATTCTTTATTTATACGTTAGTTAATTTATTTTTAAAACCAAGTAGATTTCCCAAAAGTTAAATATAAAGATAAAGAAAAGAGTTAGTAAAAACTAACTCTTTTTAATATATTTTTAAGACGTATATGTTATAATGTTTTAGTATAGGAGTGAGAGAATATAGAAAAATGAATGTAATATTAAAAACAAACAATCTAACAAAACGCTATAAAGATTTAAAAGCCTTAGATAATGTTAGCTTAACAATCTATGAAGGTGATATTTATGGGTTTGTTGGGGAAAATGGTGCTGGTAAAACAACTTTAATTAGAGCAGTTTCCGGTTTAATATTTCCTAGTTCAGGGACTTATGAGCTTGGTGGTGTAGATTATAAAGATTCAGAAATTGCTAAAGTAAGAGGAAAGATGGCTGCGATTGTAGAGTCGCCAGCATTATATTTAAATATGAGTGCGTATAATAATATGTTAATGCAAGCAAAGTTAATAGGTGGTGTAGATCCAAAAGAAATTGATGTTATTTTAAATGATGTAGGTTTAGGTTATTTAATTAATTCTAAGAAGAAAGCTTCAAATTTTTCTTTAGGAATGAAACAAAGACTAGCAATTGCTATGGCTTTATTAAATAAACCTAGGTTTATGATTTTAGATGAACCGATGAATGGTTTAGATCCTGAGGGTATTATTGAGGTTCGTAATTTAATTTTAAAACTTAATAAAACAGATAAGATTACATTTTTAATTTCTTCGCATATTTTAGAGGAATTAGCTAAGGTATGTAATAGATATGGTTTTATACATAAAGGCAAGTTAATCCAAGAAATTGGTGCTAGTGATATTGGTGTATTTTCTGAAGAACATTTAAAGCTTAAACTTAATGATAATCAAAAAGGCTATGAGTTATTAAAGAAAGACAATGAAAAAGTTGAATTAAGAGATAACTATATTTATGTTTTTGGTAAGTATGAAGTAAATACAATAATTGAAAAGTTACGTAAAGAAAACTTAAATATTCTTGAGATTACGACTGTTAAACCTAGTATCGAAGATATTTATTTAAAGGTAATAGGAGGCAAAAATGTTTAGAAAATCATTAAGAGCTGATTTTAATCGTTTAAAGAAAGATAATTTACTTTGGATTTCTGTGATTGTTGTTAGTGCTTTTGCTTTATTTACTTTTTTAATCTATTTATTAATTCATAATTTAACTGCTGATGAAGAGTTTATGCCAGCTGTTATTACAACACTAACAGGTTTTAAATCTGCTTTGAATCTAACAAATAATGCTGGTTTAATTATTTTAATTATGAGTATAGTTTTACTTGCAAAAGATTTTAGACATGGAACAATTAGAAATAAGATAATTGTTGGTATTAAAAGAAGAGAAGCATACTTTTCAAGTTTAATTGTTACTTATTTATATGTTGTTGCAATTATGACTTTCAATGCTGTTTTAACTGCTTTACTTTTCTCTACGACTTTTAAAAGTGGTGTAACAGAAGGAAATGTCTTTTTAGAATTTTTAAAATATTATGGAGTTGGAATTTTGCTTTTAACTCCGTGGGTAGTTATTGCTCATTTCTTAACTTATCTAACTAAGTCATTGGGGTTAGCTTTAGGAATAACACTTGGAGTATATTTCTTATTGCAAATTCTTGCGATTATTCCTCAAGTTGTTGGGGTAAGTGACACAACACAAATTTATATGCACATTAATCCTTCGATTCAAACTATGTCCTATACTTTAGGTGCAATATTTGAAGAAAAGAAAGCCCTTTGGGTTACAATTGGATCAGATGTATGTATTTCAGGATTATTAATATTTTTAGGATCATTTTTGTTTAGTAAAGCAGATCTTAAATAAGGAAAAAGACCACAGCTAACTGTGGTCTTTTTGAATTTCATAGTCTAGTTCGAAAGGTTCTTCATGTTCTTCTAAATAAGGAAGGAAATTATTATAGAAGGAGTCTCTGTCATTACTTTCGTATTGGAGGTTATCGTGCTTTAATATTTCAAAATTATATTTCCCATTAACTTTCCAACTGTTTAGAAAGCCAATTCTAATTGCATCTTCTGGACAGAAGAATGAGCAGCGCATACACATAATACAATTAGTACTAAATTTAAATTTGTTATTTTCGTATTTGATATTATTAGTAGGGCAGCTATTAACACATTTCATACATTTTTTACATTCATCTAGATTGACTTTATAGAGAAATGAGTTAAGGTAAGCTCCTAGTCTTTGGATTTTAAAGATGTTTCTTACTAGCTTGTATCTTGTCTTAAAGTCAATTCTTTTGTATTTTTTATTGCTTGTTTCATAAGCGATTTTTTTAATGAAATTACGATTAGCTTTAAGAATTCTTGAAGTAATAGCATCTTCAAATCTAAAGATAATATTATAAGGCATTAAGACGTGATATTCAGAAAGAAATTTGTTGTTATTTCTATTCATTATTTTATAAAGATAGTAGCTAGAAGCACTATTTAGTTGATATAACTCACCACTAGTTTTGACGATAAAGTAGTGTTTGTTTTTAATCTTTAGTTCTTTAATCCTCTTTTCTACAAACCTTGGTGCAGAAAAAGCATGGATAGGGTAACTGATTCCTATTAAATCATAGTCATCCTTTAATTCTTTCACATTTTCTAAACGTAAAATATCTGTTTCAATATTCAGTTTTTGATATTCTTTTTTCAGTTCATTACAAACATAAAATGAGTTGTTTGTACCTGAAAAGACTAAAAGTAGGACTTTCATAAGAATCACCTTAATTTAATTATATGCTCTAATTCTTAAAATAAACTTAGAAATTGAAAAACTAAAAGAAAGGTTGTATAATACTAAAAGGAGTAAATTATGAAAGTAATTATTAATCACAATACAGATCCTCACTTTAATTTAAGTGTTGAAGAATATATTATCAAAAATTACGATTTAGAAGAAGATATTATTATGCTTTGGCGTAATGATAAGACAGTCGTAATTGGAAGAAATCAAAATCCTTACAATGAAGTTAATTTAGAGTATTTAGAAGCAAATGGTATTACCTTAGCAAGAAGGTTATCTGGTGGTGGTGCAGTTTATCATGATTTAGGTAATTTAAACTACACAATTTTTACAAAAGAAAAAAACGCATTTAATAACTATAAAAAGTTTTGTATGGTAATTATTGAGACTTTGAGGTATTTTGGAATAGAAGCGAATTTTGAGGGAAGAAATGACATTTATATTGATGGTGCGAAGTTTTCAGGTAATGCTCAGTATTTTTACCAAGATAAAATGTTTCACCATGGAACGATTCTTTTCTCAGTTGATTTAAATACTTTATCAAAAGTATTAGTTTCAAAAGAAAAATATGAAGATAAAGCTGTAAAAAGCAATAAAAGCAAAGTAGTTAATTTAAAAGAAATTAATAGTTTAATTACAATTGAAGCTGTTATAGAAACTTTAATTACAAAAGTTTTAAAGCTTAAAAAAGAAGACTTATATGTTTTAAACGAAAATGAGTTAAAAGAAGTAGAAAAAATAAAGAACGAAAGATTTGGTCTTTGGGAATGGAACTATGGCAAGAACTTTAGTTTTCAAAAGATAAAAAAAGCTAAGTTTAAAGGTGGAACAATTGAATTAACCTTTGAAGTTAAAAATGGTTTAATCAATAATGTTAAAGTTTATGGTGATTTTTTTGGGGTTAAGACTAATAGTGATTTAGAAGAGTTATTAATTAATAAACCATATAATAAAGAGTATATAGGTAAGTTATTTAGAGAAGAAAAGGTTGATAATTATTTTTATTTAATTACAAGTAATGAGATAATTGATTTACTTTTTGAATAATCTTGAAAAAAAGATGAAAATGTGATACACTTTTATCACCTAAAGAAAGGAAGATAGATAAATGGACATTTGGCTCCAGTTGATTTTATTAGTAATTTTAATATTCATTAATGGTTTTTTTGCAGCATCAGAGATGGCAATTGTTTCTTCAAACAGATTAATTATTGAAGAAGAGGCTGATAAGGGGCGTAAAAAAGCTAAAACTTTATTAAAGCTTTTAGATGATGAATCAAAGTTTTTATCAACAATTCAAGTAGTGATTACTTTAGCAGGAATGTTTTCGGCATCATCTGCAGCAGTTAAGCTTGCAATACCAGTAGGTAAACTATTTGAAAAACTGGGAACAAGCGTTAATGCAGGTTATACGATTGCAATTGTAGTGTTGACGATTTTAGTTGCCTTCTTTAACTTAGTTTTTGGTGAACTTGTTCCTAAAAGGGTAGCTTTAATTAAAAAGGAGAAACTTGCAATAGCAGTTGCTCCAATAATTATGTTTTTTAAGGTAATCTTAACTCCTTTTGTATGGCTTTTATCTGGTACAACTAATTTAGTTTTAAGAATTTTTGGTTATAAGAGACATGAAGAAGAAGGCGAATTTACAAAAGAAGAGATGAAGAGATTGCTTAAAGCAGGTAAGGCTTCTGGATCATTAAGCGATAATGAAAGTAAGATGATAGCTTCAGTATTTATGCTTGAACAATTCGATGCATCAGATATAATGACTCCAAGAAAGTTAGTTTATGCGATTGATGTTGATGATGATATTAAAAAAATAATTGATGAATATATTGAAAATGGTTATTCAAGAGTTCCAGTTTATGAAAAGGATATTGATAATATTATTGGTATTTTGTATAACAAAGACTTATTAAGAGCATTAAAGAACAAAGGTAATCATAATATTAATTTAAAAGAGATTTTAAGACCAGTTTACTTTGTTTCTGAGACAATGAAAGCTGATAAGATGTTTCAAGAGATGCAACATAATCATAGTTATATTGCAATTGTAATTGATGAGTTTGGTGGATTTTCGGGAATTGTAACTTTAGAAGACTTAGTTGAAGAGATTGTTGGGAATATCTATGATGAAGATGACCAAAGTGATATTAGATTAGTAGCAGAAGACACATATCTTACAAAAGGTATTGTTCCAATTCAAGATATTAATCGTACATTGGATGTTGAGATTCCAATTTCAACAGATGACTCGTATGATTCTGTAGGTGGATTATTAATCTATTTACTTGAAAGATTACCTAATGAAGAAGATAAAAATAAGACATTAGAGTTTGCAAACTTAGAGTTTAAGATTATAGATGTAAAGAAAAATACGATTAATAAAGTGCAAATAAAAATTTTAAAACAAGAAAACATAGAAGAAGAAGAAGACTAACTAAAAAGTTAGTCTTTTTTTGTTTTTATGCTTGATATCGTTTTCACAATTTGTTATAATAGTGAGGAATGTTATTCATTTAAGAAACGAGGTGAAGATTTATGGATAGCACAACACTTTATATTGTTATTGCAACAGTAGGAGTAGGCATACTTGCCTTTATCGTTGCTTATTTTCTTTATCGTTGGGTTAAGAAATTACCTTCTGATAACGAAACAATTGAAAAAGTAGGAGGTCATATTAGAAGAGGAGCAAATACTTTCTTAAAGAGAGAGTATACAGTTCTTGCAATTTTCGCAGGAATAGTAGCTTTACTTATTCTATTGTTCTTACCAGAGCCTATTTGGGTAGGAGGTGCATTAGAGAATGTACTAATGGCCGGATTTTATTTATTAGGTACATTATTATCAGCAATTGCCGGTAAGGTTGGAATTATGGTAGCTACAACAGCTAACGTAAAAACAGCAGAAGCAGCTAAAAGAGGAGGAATTTCTCAAAGCTTCTTAGCTGGATTTAGAGGTGGATCTGTAATGGGTCTTGCCGTTGTTGCTACATGTGTAATTGGTATTTCAGCAATCTATGGTTTAACTCAAGGAGTTGATTCATTAAATGATTTTACTGCAAGTACGATGTTAGGTTTTTCATTCGGAGCAAGTTCTCTAGCTCTGTTTGCAAAGGCTGGTGGAGGAATCTTTACGAAAACAGCAGATATTTCTGCTGACTTAGTAGGTAAGGTTCAATACGGAATTCCAGAAGATGATCCACGTAACCCTGCTGTTATCGCAGATAACGTAGGAGATAACGTTGGGGACGTTGCCGGAATGGGCGCTGACTTATTTGACTCAAACGTAGCAGCGATTGCAGCTGCCTTAGTTATAGCAATTAACTTAGATGATCCTGGTGTAAGAAATAACTTTATTCAAACAATTTTAGTATTCTCAGGTCTAGGATTATTATCAACAATCATCGGTATTTTATTTGCGAGAATGGGTAAACATGATAACCCAAGCAGAGCATTAAATATTGGTACTTATGTAACAACTGGATTATTTGCAGCATCTAGTGCTTTATGTACATGGCTTTTAGGTTTTTCTTGGTATGTATGGGGAGCAGCTATTGTTGGTTTAGCAGTAGGTACAATTATTGGTATTGCAACTGACTATTATACAAACGATGTTCACAAACCTGTCCAACAAACAGCTAAACTTTCTGAAGATGGACCAGCATTTACAATCCTTTCAGGTGTAAGTTATGGATTCTTATCTGTTCTACCTGCAATGGTTGGTGTTGCGATTGCCGCTGTTGCAAGCTTTATGCTTGTACAAAAATCTGCACCTACTCATGAACTAGCAGGAACTTATGGAATGTTTGGTATTTCCATGGCAGCAGTAGGAATGTTATCAATTGTTGGTATTATTGTAAGTAATGATGCTTATGGTCCAATTGTAGATAACGCTAGGGGCTTAGCTGAAATGGGTGGATTTGGTGAAGAGATTGTCGAGATTACTGATAAACTTGACTCAGCAGGAAATACAGTTAAAGCAGTTACAAAAGGATTCTCAATTGGTGCTGCAGGATTAACTGTTGTATCTTTACTTGGAGCATTTATTAGTGAAGTAAATGAAAGAATCCTTAATGCTGGTTTAGGTGGTTATTTTAACGCTTTTGGTAATCGTGTAGAGCCATTTGAATACTTTAATATTACTGATCCAGTAGTATTCTTTGGTATTATAATTGGTGCAGCTGTACCAGCTGTATTTAGTGCTTTACTAATGATGGGTGTTAATAAAAACGCAAGTCGTATGGTAGCAGAAATTCATCGTCAATTTAATGAAATTGAAGGATTACTTGAAGGTAAACCAGGAGTTGAAGCTGAATACGATAAATGTATTGATATTGCAACTGTAGGCTCATTAAAAGAATTAATTCCTAGTGGATTATTTGCAATCATTACAACAATCCTAGTAGGTATTATTGGTGGTGTTAGTGCAATCGGTGGTTTCTTACTTGGTAACATTGTATCAGGATTACTATTATCACTATTTATGAGTAATGCTGGTGGATTATGGGATAATGCTAAGAAATACGTAGAAGCAGGAAACAATGGTGGTGTAGGTAGTGATGCCCATAAAGCAGCTGTAATTGGTGATACTGTAGGTGATCCATTCAAGGATACTGCAGGTCCATCAATTAACACACAAATTACTGTAGTAAGCTTAGTTGCATCAATTTGCTCAGGAATTTTTTTAAGCGTTGGTGGATTAGGATTATTCTAAAAATAAATAATAAATTAAAAGCCCCTAGGGGCTTTTTTTAATTGATATAAATTAGCACTTGAAAAAATAAGGATATTTTGTTATAATTAAATGAGTTGGAGGAAGATATGAAGGAAATACTATTAGCATCAAGATCAAGAAGAAGAAAAGAAGTTATGGATTTTTCAGGTTTGAAAAGTCGAATTGTAGTTGCATTAGTAGATGATAAAGTGGACAATGTTACTCCTTTAGAAGAAGCACAGATTCTTGCTAAACGTAAATGTGATTATGTTCATAAGCAATATCCAAACAATATCGTTATTGGCGTTGTTACTGTAGTTAATTTAGAAGGAAAATCTTTACCAAAACCAAAAGATGAAGAACACGCTAAGGAAATTTTAAAAAAGTTAAGTGGAAAAACTCATGAGGTTATTACTGCTTGTTATTTAAAATATAAAGAACAAGAAGAATATTTGGATGCTACAACTAAAGTAACTTTCGCAGAAATGAGCGATGATGAAATCGAGTATTATGTAAATACAGGTGAGGTTTTTGATAAACCAGGTGCTTATAGTGCTAAGGGATTTGGTAGTCGTTATATTAAAAAAATAGATGGTGATATCTATAATACTTATGGACTACCAGTTTACCAAGTATACTCAGCTTTAAAAAAGCTATGGTAATATTTAGGCCTTCTTTATTAAAAAAGAAGGCTTCTTTTATATTGATTAGAAGAAAGGAGTTTTATAGACTTGAAGAAATTAATTGGAGAAAAATTTAAAGATTCACTTTCTGCTGTTTTACCAGTATCAGTTATTGTTTTAATACTATTAGTAGGTTTTTTTAAGATTGATCTTGGTAATACGTTAATGTTTGTTTTTGCTGCTCTTTGTTTGATTATTGGAATAGCTATTTATAATTTAGGTATAGATTTATCGTTATCTAGGGTTGGTGAGAAAATTGGAGCATCAATTACCAAGAGGCAAAAAATTTGGTTATTTATTTTCTTTGGTTTAGTTTTAGGATTTTTAATTACCGTAGCTGAGCCTAATTTATCAGTTTTGTCAGTGCAAACGGGAATTGATAGGTGGGTATTGATTGTTAGTATTGGTGTAGGTATTGGAGTATTTTTAGTAATTGCTTTATTAAGAATTGTTTTCCAAGTACCAATCAAATATATTTTGCTTGGAGGTTATGGTGTTGTTTTTATTTTGGGAATTTTCTTACCAGAGAAGTTTGTACCAATGGCCTTTGAGTCTGGTGGGGTAACAACAGGGCCTTTAACTGTACCATTCATTATGGCAATTGGTGTTGGTGTTGCTTATATTAGAGGCGATAAAGGATCAAAAGATGATAACTTTGGTTTAATAGGAACTAGTTTAATTGGGGCAATTATCGCTGTTATGATTTTGGGATTAATATATAATAGTCAAGGTAAATTAGATGGCTTAACTGCTGAGGCTTCAAAATTACATGAAATCAATAGTGTAGATGATTTTTTTAGAATTGTTAGTAATGAAGCATTAATTCATTTAAAAGAAGTTGCTTTAGCATTACTACCAATGTTAGTACTTTATTTAATAATGCATTTTATCTTTTTTAAAGATGCGCCAAGAGTAGTGTTTACGATTATTGGTGGATTTATAGCAACTTATATCGGCTTAACAATTTTTCTAATTGGGGCTAATACAGGATTTTTAGCTATTGGTGGATATTTAGGAACAACTTTAGCAAATTATAATAAATGGTTATTACCACCTTTAGCATTAGTCTTAGGTACTGTTATTGTTTTAGCTGAACCTTCAGTTTCAACATTAAAAAATCAAGTAAGAGATGTTACTGATGGGGCGATTTCTAATAAAACATTAATGGCATTTATTGCCGTTGGTGTTGGAATATCTGTAAGTTTAGCGATGTTAAGAGCTGTAGCTGGTATTTCAATTTGGTGGATTGTTCTTCCTGCTTATGCAATTAGTTTAGGATTGGCTTTTGTTGTTCCAAAACTCTTTACCGCAATTGCCTTTGACTCAGGAGCAATTGTTTCTGGTCCTTTGGCAGCTGCCTTTTTATTGCCAATGGCAATAGGAGCAGCAACAGCAGTTGGTGGAGATGTTTTTACTGATGCAATTGGAATTGTAGCTTTTGTAGCGATGGCACCGCCACTTTCAATTCAACTTTTAGGTTTAATTTATAAGTTTAAAGAAAAAGTTGCACCAGTTGTATATCACGAGGAGATTATTTACTTTTAGGGGGTATATATGGAAAAACATAAATTGATGATATTAATTGTTAGTGATGAAGAAGAACAAAAAGCAGGTAAACTTATTAACAAAATAAGTCCATCGTTGCAGTTTATTCATATGGGTAAAGGAACGGCAGAGATTGCAGCTTTAGATGAACTTGGTGCCGGAAGAGCACCAAAGGCTGTGATTTTTAGTGTTATACCTGAATCTTTAGTAACTAAGGTTTTAGATTTATTAAATAAAAGGTTATATTTAGATGAACCTAATAGCGGAATTGTCTTTACAATTGACTTAACTGCTGTTAGTGGTTTAGGTGCTTTACAGTATTTAACTGGTAGGGAGGTAAAAAGAAATGAAAAAAGCTAGTGCACAATTGATTATAGTTATTTGTAACTATGATTACGTAGATGATGTTATGGAAGTAGCAAAAAAAGTTGGTGCTCGTGGAGGAACAATTGTTCATGGTCGTGGAACGATGACGAAAGAAACAACTAAGTTTTTTGGAATTACAATTCAACCAGAAAAAGGTTTATTGATGATTTTAGCTGATGATGAACATCAAGAGAAAATCATGAAAGCTATTAATGAAGAAAAAGGCTTAACAACAGAAGCACATGCGATTTCATTTTGTCTTCCA